>QMOR01000183.1 GCA_003648285.1 Bacteroidota bacterium | reverse complement strand
GAGGTCATCCATTCTGACGGAGAAGATGAATTGCTCATAGGTGATGTGACCGTTTTGCCTAGCCTCGACAAGTCACTCAAGCTTCTAATCTGCTTCAAAAAGGCAAAAAAAAGCACCAACTTGGGTGAAGTTGGTGCAGGTTCCAGAGGAACTATCGGTTTTACAAGGGTGTCGCGCATTCAACACTTCTGCCGAACGAATTGGCTTCCCAAGGGGTGGTCTCAGGGAAATTGGCTTCCGGGGGGCACTAGGTGTTATACAATCTGCAATTGGTTTTAAAATGTCATGTTTCTTTGTTTTTTAACTCCTCTCACCATGCTTTTGACTTTTTGTGCCTTTCAAACCTGCACATGTCGTTGTTGCTCGATGACAAGTCAAATATGCGGCTCATTTCTGCACCGGACTTTGACTATTGTCTAAATGTCTTGGATTATAATCTAATCGATGATTTTCAGAACTCCATGACAGAGTCGAGGCCTCTTTTAAGGCCTGTGAATGTGCCCACCTTTTCGATGGCCATGATGGCACCGGTGACGTATGGTTCCGCGCTGGATCCCGCATCATGCCTGATGGTGAGCTTCTCATCCTGCAGGCCGAAGATGGTCTCCACACCCAGTACGTGACCGGGCAATCTGACGGAATGTACCTGTGTACCGTGCAATCGCGCTCCCCGTGCTTCGACAGGCCCCTGGATCTTGTCGAGGGGGACGATCAGCTTTGACTCTGCTACTTTGCCCAGCCTGGCGGCCAGCTCTCTCGCCGTACCACTTGGCACATCTGCCTTTGCCTGGTGGGCGTAGTCGATGATCTCCCAGTTAGGGACGTATCTGGCCGCGATTTCCGAAAACTTTTGCATCAGAACAGCCGTCAGGGCAAAATTGCCAACCGCGAGAACTGATCTCTGATGCTGCAGGGCCACTTTTTCGATTTCACTATAGTCATCCCCCGAAAGCCCTGAAGTACCTACCACCACGTTTGCCCCGGCTTGCAAGGCTGTGAGGATATTAGCCTTTGCTACATCCGGCTTGGTGTACTCGACAAAGACATCGCATCCAATCTGCAGCGCTTCAGTTGCAGTTCCATAAATCGGAATTGCCTCACCATCTATATGCAGGATTTCATTTAGAGACTTTCCAGCCTTGGTTCTTGATACGCCACAAATCAGCTTTAGGTTTTCTGCACTATGAACTCCTTTGCTAAGCGCTGAACCAGCCCAGCCTGTTGCGCCTGCTATACATACTCGTATTGGATTGTTCATATCTGATTTCTTTAATACCTATTTCTAACTACCCAGCATTGATATCCTTTAAACCGATGCGTGGGATTCATTTAGGACAAAATGTAAAAATCTAAAGCCAATTGTAAAAGATTTATAATTTTTTCGCTCTTTTCAAATTCCGAACCGAATTCGCTTTATGATGTAGTACATGATGCGCTGTAAAATATAATAACTCACGCATTGTCATTTTGCCCATCAATGGGTGTGGCAAAATATAATAATCAAGATTCTCTTCAGAATATTTCCCCGCTCGGCTGCACAGTGAAGTAATGCTCTTCTCCAGTTTTTCAATAAGAAGATCTCGCTTATCGTAAGGCACTGGGTCAAGCTTGACCTTATATGAACCTGCAAGTGCTTCAAGTCCCTTGGTATACTTATTTACCTGGGCATCGTAGGTACGCGACGGTCTGTTTGCCACACCAAATTTCATTTTCAGGATAAACTTTGGAAGAAGCAGTGCATATGCCAGTTTATTCACACTCGATATGATATGTACCAACTCCTGACCGGCAGTCCATTTTTCGCCATTCAATGCATACATAAAATCTTCCTCATTCAGCGACTGCATGTATTCGGTGAATTCAACGTGATTTTCCACAAGGTGGGATAAGGTTTCCTCTCTGTTCATGAATTAACGCATTTTCCACCTTGAAGATAGATGTTTCTCCGCAACGTGGGTCAAGGTTTTCTCACAGCTCAATAACTATCGTGTTTTGCTCATTGAAGATGGATGATTTTCCCGAGAACCATTGCGGAGGACTATGAATTTATAAATCTCGCCAACCCACATCACAAGAGATGACAGACCAAATAGAATTAAAAAATCAATTATTGGCAATGCATGGAAGTGAAATATGTCTGCCATGAAAGGAACCTCGGTGACAGCTATTAATAGTAAGCTAGACACAAGTATTGCCCAATTAATATATTTATTTGAAAATAATCCCAGTTTAAAAACAGAATACGTCAGCGAGCGCATATTTAGAACATTGAATAACTGCGTAAATGCCATGACGATAAAAACACCCGTACGCGCCATGTCAATATTCACTGGAAGAAAATAATAAAATGCTCCCATGGCAAGGCCGACCATAATAAGCACATTAATAAGCAAGAATGGGATTACTGTCCTGTTAAGTATTTTTTCAGATTTAAGTACCGGCTTCTGCTTCATGACATCACCGTGACCTTTCTCAGCGGCAAGGGCCATTACTGTCACACCATCTGTCACAAGGTTTAACCACAACAATTGTGTAGCAGTCAGCGGCAAAGGCAGACCAAAGGCAATAGCAGTGAGTAGTGTTATGATTTCAGCGATATTTGTCGTAATAAGGAAAAAGCTCGCCTGACGGGCATTCGCAAATACAATTCTCCCCTCTTCGACCGCATTGACAATCGATGAAAAATTATCATCTGCCAGGACCACATCTGATACGTCACGTGCGACATCTGTTCCCATGATGCCCATCGCAACACCCACATGTGCTTTTTTCAAAGCCGGAGCATCGTTTACCCCATCGCCGGTGACCGCAACCAGTTCGCCTTTGCCCTGCAAATTGTCCACTATCCGCAACTTCATCGCCGGTGTCAGCCTCGCAAACACAGATATCCGCTCAATCGCATCTTCAAATTCAGCATCGCTCAAACGCTCCAGTTGACTTTGTGTCAAGGCCGCGATTTTCGTTGATTTGCCCGGAGGCAGAATCCCTGTTTCCCTTGCGATGGCGACAGCTGTATTCACGTGATCGCCGGTGACCATCAATACCCGGATTCCTGCGCGCTTGCAGCTTTCTACAGCTTTCCGAATGTCTGGTCTCGGGGGATCCTTCATTCCGACGAGGCCCACAAAGACAAGGTCTTCCACCTGTTCAGAGGTGATGTGAACGATGTCTGGTGCAGGTCTATAAGCAAGCGCAATCACACGCAGCGCATGATTTGACCATTCTGTCAGAATGCGCAGAACTTCTTTTTGTCTGCTCTCATCAAATGCACATTCGCCATTTCCGGTAAGGATTTTTGAGGATAAATCAATGATCCGTTCCGGGGCACCAGTTACCAGAAGTTCTTTTGCATTGCCTTCCATAACAAGAGTGGCCCGCAGTTTTGCTATAGAATCAAATGGCAGATCATCAAGCTTTTCAATATCATCCGCGACACCGGCCTTCTCAGCAAGAACGGCAAGAGCGCCCTCAGTCGGGTCTCCAATCAACTCATACCCATGCTCATCATTTTGCCTGATCACTGAATTATTTGAAAATGTCGCAATACGCAACAAACGGTTAAAGCGCGCATTTTTCAACGGCTCAATGATCGCATCATCCTGGATAAAATTGCCAGCCGGAAACCATCCTTCCCCGGTCACGCCATAGATCTCTTCCCCCGGAATAAATACCTTCTGAACGGTGAGCGTATTTTGTGTGAGCGTCCCTGTCTTATCCGTCAGAATAGCAGATACCGAACCAAGCGTTTCGGTTGCCGTAAACTCCCTCACGATTGCTTTACGTCTGGCCATCCGATGTGCACCGATGGCAAGGACAATAGAGATGACCGCGGGCAGACCTTCTGGAATGGCGGCAACGAGCACCGCGATCGAAATCAAAAGCACCTCCTCAATCCCAAAACCACGCACGAAGTAGCCGAACATAAAAAACACAACAGCACTACCGATCGCGATCATCGACATCTGTTTTGCCAGGGTGTCGGTCTTCTTCATGAAATTTGTCCGCTCCTTGTCGATCGACCCGAGAGAGCTCGAAATATCACCCAGAGCCGTGTGATGACCCGTACCTGTCACAATGCATCGCGCATATCCAGCCACGACAAAAGTTCCTTTTAGCACCATGTTCCTCCGGTCAGCCAGCGTGGTTTCAGCCGGAAGTTCATCACTGTGTTTGGCTGTAGGAACGGATTCGCCGGTCAGAGATGCCTCAGACGTTCTCAGATTTTTAGAATGCACTATCCGCGCATCGGCGGGCACACTATCCCCTTCCTCGAGAACAATGATATCACCCGGCACAAGATCTACAGATGGCAATGCTTGTAGCACTCCGTTGCGCATCACCTTAGCCTCATCGACAACCAACTTTTTGAGCGATGCAATCGCTTTTTCGGCCTTGTACTCCTGTGAATATCCTATTGCGGCGTTCACGAGAACGACCATCATGATTACGAGCGTATCGATCAGCTCACCGGCAAACCATGATATCGCGGCCGCGAACAACAGCACGATAACCAGCCAGCTCTTGAATTGCTTGATGATAAGACCGAAGTGCGAAATGCGGCGGCCCTCTTTTAGCTCGTTTTGGCCGTAGTGCCTGCGCCTGGCGATCACTGCGTCGTCCGATAATCCATCATTCGTTGATCCCAGTTTCGAAATCACCTGATCGGGGGTCATGGCATACGCGGGCATGACCGTGATATCCGGAAATTCGGGATGATCGTGTTTAATCTGATGTGCAGAACTCGTTGACATGATGCGCTGAATTCGTTGGCAGTTGTTCCGGGTTCAAGATGGACTGAATTAGGTCAGTAGTCTATGACTTAGGTCACAAATATGGAATGATTGCTATCAGACCAAATACCTGCATAATCCTGTACCACCATCGCCAAGGCTACGGCGGACAATATCACCTATGAGATCTTCACTCAAAAAAAGAACCCCGAGCGATAGCCCGGGGTCCAAATAGCTTTAAATAGCAGTCTTGAATCCGCATCCGCGGAATTCAACGAAACCTACTACATACTTCCCCATTTTTCGATATTGGCATCGAGCTCACCTTTCACAGTCTCGTTGTAAAAGTTCTGCGCGTTTTCCGGAGCATTCTTTCCTTCTTCATGCGCTGCTTTAGCAGTTGCAATGGCACCTTTGTAATCACCTGTTGCAGCCTGAACCTGTGAAGCTCTGTTCATCCAGTAAAACTTGAATGAGCTCGTGCTATACTCACATCCTTTTTGCATGAATTCGTTGGCTTGAGCCATATCTCCGTCGTTGTTGTACATATACCAACCTGCATTGAGATAGTTACCAGCAACCTCAGCCATCGGATTGTCTGCAAATTTTTGAATCTGTGCATCGATTTGCTCTGCAGTATTCAGTTTGATTGGAACAGCTACAAAAGTATTATCCCAAAGAAGCTCAAGCGTACACGAAGCGTCAGAAAGGTCGCCAAGGTCAATTGTGAAAGATTGAATCTTTACATCATCTGCCATACTATGGGCATCAACTTTTACATTGGCAACCTCTTTAGACTCATCATAATTTCCAACATTTCCACCGAGTGTCAGGTCGCTGTACAGCATGACTGACCATTTGTCTGCACCTGGAATTGTATACAGTGCATACTTGCCTGCTTCAACGTCCTGGCCACCGAAGTTGATATCCTCGCTAAACTCGATAGTCGTCGCGCCATTTGCTCCTGTACGCCATATTTTACCATAAGGAACGAGTCCGTCATCGGCAAAAATGACTCTGTCCTTGACACCTGGACGTGAGTAGTTTACTGTGAAGTCAGTAAGGCCAACTCCTTGTGTGAATCCTCCTGTAGGACTTGGCTGAGGTGTCTTGATCTGTGCATCTGCCATTGCGAATACAAGCAAGGCGGGTAGCAGAATTGTAAATACTTTTTTCATTTGAGTGATGTTTGATTGATTTAATATTAATAGTATAGTTGTTTCAACAAAGATAGCCGATTTCGACAGGAGTCTTGACCCGTCCACTAAATGCATACCATTCTCATGGCATGTGTCAACGCCCCGGACTAAATAAGGGTGAGAATCCCGGGTCAATCATGCTATTCCTTGTCAAAATAGGGCCTTCCGACGATATTTCCGCCATCATTCCATGTCATTCAGCGAGTTACAATTTAGAGTATGAATTCTTTACACATATCAATGTCTGACAGTCAATGATTTGAATGACTTACCTGTTAGCAAGCCAATCTTAGTTAAGAAGTCGTTAAAAACACCCACTATGCCCGAAAGTCTCAATATTCGATAAAATATCCCTTCGCACTGTCCTTCAAAACACCGAACTTCACTCGTGGTGCAGCTGGGCAGATTTCCAAAATCTTGAATATTTGGTAAATCTAAAGGGTAGCGGAACGATTGAAATCCAAGCACTCTTTGACGACTTTCGTAACCAAATATTCGCCTCCCAACCCAGGCCAAATGCTGACTATCTGATGCATTCGACAGATGCCCCTGCGCTAGTCAGTTAACTCTGATTACTTAAGACTCTCAAGAAAATCCTTCAGGTGCTCCTCACCCAATTCACGCATTTTCACCTGATTGGCTATAGGGATGGATTCAATATCGGGATGACTTGCAATGGCCCGAGCCATCTCCTCGACCCGTATGATGTGTATGAGTGGCACCGGTGCGCGATTGGTATAGTTCGTTGGATCGTTCTGCGTTGTCCCTTCAAACTGATATGCCGGATGGAAGCTCGCCAGTTGAAACTTGTCGGCCTTGTTTTGCATTTCCAGGAGCTCTGCCGCCATGTCCAGGACGTC
>QMOR01000182.1 GCA_003648285.1 Bacteroidota bacterium | reverse complement strand
CGAGAATATCCATGACCGTTTTCCTGCCTCGCTCGTCCTTCACCGTTGTGATATAGCCCTTGGGCTTGTTGATCAGTACATAGACCTTGTTTACTTCCGGGGCAACTTTCTTATCGTTGAGTGTGACGACCTGGCCTTCCAACACGCGGTAGCCGATATCGACAACGAGCTTGCCGTCTACTTTGACTTTGCCTGATTTGATAATATCAGCAGCACCACGACGCGAAGCGATGCCACAATGTGCGATGTACTTGTTGAGGCGCATGCCCTCGGAGGGCTCTGATTCGGAATGTGCAGGTTTGAGCGGTTCCATTTGGTTTAAATATATCCTGTCTTTTCTGTATTAGAATGGAATGTCTTCGTCGTCATTCAATCGCGAAGGACGTGTGATGACACTGCCGGTATCATTGGCAAACATATTGCTGTCCAACTCGTCGAAGTTGAGCTCTTCCATGTTTTCAAACTTGGCAAGCTGCGGTACGAAGCGCAGATTGACTGTCCCAAGTGCCCCATTCCGGTGTTTGGCAAGTATGATCTCTGCCAGACCTTTTGGTTGCTCTGGTTCCTCTTCGCCATAGTATTCCGGACGGTAAATAAACATGACCATGTCGGCATCTTGCTCGATCGCTCCCGATTCACGCAAGTCAGATAGCTGCGGCCTCTTTATCCCACCTCGTGTCTCGACGGCCCTGCTGAGCTGTGAGAGTGCTATGACCGGAACTTCGAGCTCTTTTGCCATGCCTTTGAGTGAACGCGAAATCGTACTGATCTCCTGCTCGCGATTTCCACGTTTCTGATCCGGAGCACCGCTCATCAGTTGCAGATAGTCAATGATGATCAACTGCACGTCGTGTTGCATCTTCAGTCGTCTGCACTTCGCGCGCAATTCAAATATATTGATGGCAGGTGTGTCGTCAATGAAGAGCGGTATCTGCGCCATTTTCTCCACCGTCGTGTGGAGTTGCTGCCATTGGTATTCCTCCAACTGCGCATTTCTCAGGTTCGATCCTGATATTTCAGACTCCATCGAAATGAGTCGGTTTGTCAATTGGAGGCTGGACATCTCCAGTGAGAATACCGCCACCGGCTTATTGTGATCAAATGCTGCATTCCTTGCCAGCGCCAGAGTAAATGCAGTTTTACCCATACCAGGACGGGCTGCGATAATAATCAGGTCGGATTTTTGCCAACCACTCGTATACTTATCGAGTTCGGGAAAACCTGTTGGGACGCCAATGAGTCCGCCTTCATTTTCAGAGACAGATTCCACCTGTTTTTCGGCCTGCATGGCCAGAGTGCCCAGCCGCTCAAAGCTCCTGTTCAGGTTTTGTTGCGTGA
Source organism: Bacteroidota bacterium (assembly GCA_003648285.1). Lineage (GTDB taxonomy): Bacteria > Bacteroidota > Bacteroidia > Chitinophagales > Saprospiraceae > B8-G4. The sequence continues at coordinate 5,514 of QMOR01000182.1, read as the reverse complement.
TCTCGAAAAGATTGCTCTCAGCATCGTCAAGAAGTTCAAAGACGTCCTTTGTATCTTCAAATGAATCATTGATGATCGTCGTCGACACACGGATCAGCTCACGTTGAATAAACTTCTGTGCAATAATTCGTGCATGAAACTCAATGTTGGCCGCGGATCCAACCTTGTTTGAAAGATCAATCAAGTAAGTGACACCTCCAATCTCTGCGATCTGACTTGATTTAGTCAGCGCTTCGTTTACGGTAAGTAGGTCAATCGGCTGTGACTGCTCAAAGAGTTGCAACATCGATTCGTAGATAATCTGATGCGCTCGCTTATAAAAACTCTGAGCATTGATGACGTCCATGATAAGGGCCAATGCATCCTTGTCTATAAGTAATGCACCAAGTACGACCTCCTCGAGTGGAAGTGCCTGGGGCTGAATCTTTCCGTACACGACATTCGACAAATCCGAATCCGGTCGAATCGATTTTAATTGTCCTCCGCCGAAGGACTTAGCTGGCTGTTTTGGCTCTGACATGCTTAAATAATGGAACTTGACAAATATTACAAACTCTTCTCATATCTCACGGTGCAAATCTAATTGAATCCGTCTCTTTTCATCCTTTCTCCTCATACGATCAAAATGGCCGTATGTGTATAATCAACTGTGCGATGTGGATAACTTGTGCAGAAACCATCCCTTCATTTGGAGTGCCAACTCAAGTCAATCGACTACATATTGATATTAATCGCATATGATTAAATTCCGTGCGTATCCGTATGAAATCTGAAACCGGCATTCGCGAGCCTCTTATATTACGACAAATAGAGATGTGTATCAAGGCTTCGTGCAAAATATTTTTGAGTGCCTTGTGCGATAAGATGTACGCGTAATTTGTTGAGAAAAAATGTTGTTGTCCCGTAAAAATTATTGAGGTCCGATCCAGGTGTACAATTCCGTGCAGGGAACCCTTCCTTTTTAGAATCAGCGCGTAGTCCCGACCTATTGAGAGTGGTCAACTTGAAGGGGAAAGCACAAGAGTGATTTATTTTTCTTCGTCCGGATTTGCGGCTGCACTTTTTTCATTGCGCACGGCATCTAACCTGTCCCTCACCTCCTTGACAACCAGTTTCTGCTCTTCGATCTCTACCTTGACGGCTTCCTGATCAGTCAGGTTTTCTTCGATATTCCCTTCACCAAGGGTGATGCGATCCTTGTTTTTTGCGATGTTATTGACATACGTGAGGTAGTCACTTTCAAGGCCCCTCTGCTTCTTTTGAAGCTTTTTCAGTTGTTTTTCATTTGCAGGATCATCCTGTATAGCTTCGATATCAGCCATTGTCGACTCCTGATCCTGTTGGTTTTTAACGATACCATCTTCAGCAGTGGCAACATCTTTGTGGGCTTTATCGACCGTACTCACATATTTGTCATGACTGCTTTCAAGTCTGGTCAGATTGCTCTGGTACTTATCCAGTACTTTTTGGTGCTGTTCAAGCTCAATATTGATGAGGTCAGTCTTCACCTTGAGTGCAAAATCGGATAGGAACACCACCGCCGCGTCATAGGCTTCCGGATTATCAGTCGAGTTGATAAATTTTGCCTCAACCTGAATCCATGCGGCAAGCTCTGTCGGCACAGCTTTGTCGAGTGCTTCTGCATAAATGCTTACTCTGCCGATATCCGCATAGTTCACGAGATTGGCCGATTGTATGAGCCACTGACTCGTCTTTTTGACCTTGCTTACCTTCCCATATTTTTTCATAAAATCCCGCCATTCCTTTTCTACATAAGACTTATCTGCCTCAGGAATTTCAATGATCAGGGCATTATTTACGCCAAGAATCATATTTAGCTTCTCTTCACGAATCTGCGCCGTGGTGATTGCAAAGATTCCAAATATCAGGGCCAGGATGAGGGATGATTTTTTCATGGTATAGATGTTCTGTGGTCCAATTTACGAATTGTATTACGGTACACAAACCAACATCGCACCGGGCAACGAGGTTATTTCAAATGGACTGAATCCCAAAAATTCGCCATCGGCTTCAATCGGAACGGTTTGTGCACCTGTATGAGCGACCCGCAAACTTGATGCAGAGTATGCATTGGCAACATTCAAGGACAGGATTGTTCCTGTAAACAGCCTGTGAATGCTGAGCAGCAGTTTCCACTTGTACCTGGCATTGATCGTAGTGATCGCGAGACTGCCGGAGGTCGTGCTTGCGTGTGGCAGAAATTGCATGCCACCGCCACAGTAATTTCCGAATCCTGCGTGCATCGTGAGATACCTGCCCGTGGTGGAATGATCGTCTATGTGGATTGTCGCTTCAGGAGAGACATATGAGATTAACTCTTTTACGCCACCGAGGAGGTATGCAAGCCCACCTATTTTTTGGATAAGACTTGCCGGAACATTTTGCACGACTGCGGCGTCCATACACATGCCGGCGACATTCATAAAGAACTCTTTCCGTCCGTCGTCGAATTGAATCCTGCCCGCACTATGGGATATCGTATTGTCACCAATGATGACATTGACAGCACCTGGTATGTCGTATGGAACACCGAGTGCCCGTGCCCAGTCATTGCCTGTACCAATGGGGACAATGGCCATTGTCACTTCATGGTGGTCACTCTGTGTTTTACAAATCCCGTTGACAACTTCATGATGCGTGCCGTCCCCACCAATAGAAATAATTCTACTGAATCCATCGCCGATGGCTTTTTGCACAATCAGGGCACCGTCACCCGGAGCAGAGGTCGATGCCCACTCATACTGAATGCCGGCATCGTCGAGTGCTTTTCTGACATCCGGCCATTTGCGTTTTGCCTTCCCGCTACCGGCTGCCGGATTGGCGATGGCCATCCATTTTTGCTTCATTTCCTGAATTATACTGCTTTCGCAGAGTTTCTGTCGAGAAATATAGAATAATTGCAGCCCATTACGTGGACTTGGAGTTATCTTGAGGGCAAATCACTTACCCATGTCCATATTAAGTTTGCAGGCAGTCCGCAAAGAGTATCGTAATGTCGTCGCTGTTGACGACGTGAGCTTTGAAGTGCCTGAAGGCTCGCTCTTCGGTTTGCTTGGCCCGAATGGGGCCGGCAAGACCTCGCTGATCCGAATCATCACCACAATCACAATGGCCGACTCAGGTCAGGTGCTCTTCAATGGAGAATTGCTTAACAGAAAGCACATCGAACTCATAGGTTATCTTCCCGAAGAACGTGGGTTGTACCGAAAGATGAAGGTTGGTGAACATCTTCTCTACCTCGCTCAGTTAAAAGGGCTCTCATTCGCAGATGCCAAGTCGCGCATAAAGACTCTCATGGAACGGTTTGAGATTGTGGACTGGTGGAATAAAAAGATTGAAGAGCTCTCGAAAGGGATGCAACAAAAAATTCAATTTATTGCCACAATCGTACATGGTCCGAAGTTGATTATCCTCGACGAGCCGTTTAGCGGACTGGATCCGATCAATACAAATTTGATGAAAGATGTGATTTTTGAACTCAATAATAATGGGACGAGTGTGATTTTTTCTACACACCGGATGGAGCAGGTAGAGGAAATATGTGAGCACATCATTTTAATCAATAATGGCAAGAATGTCCTTGAAGGAACGGTTTCAGATATTAAGGATAAGTATAAGGAAGGTATATTTCGTATTGAATTTGAAGGAGCATTACCCGAAGACCTGAATAATCATTTTGCAGTAGTATCTGATACCGATCATGAAGTGCTCATCAAGGCTGAAGCTGGAATGAGTCCCAATGATTTATTGCGTGTGCTCCTGGATCGTGGGTTTTTGATTCACGGATTTCAGGAGGTAAGACCAAGTTTAAATGAAGTTTTTATTAGAACCGTAAATTCTTTAGGACATGAATAAGTTGTGGCTGATATTTAAGAGAGAATATTCTGTGCGGGTGCGCAAGCGTACATTTATTATCGCAACCATCCTGATGCCTATTGCGATTGCTGCCTTGGCCATTGGCTCTGGGTACATAACGGCGATGGGCGCAGATGCGGAAAAGAAGATCCTGGTCAAAGATGATTCGGGGATTTTTAAAGCTTCAGATGTAGATCATCGCAACCTGATTTTTACATTTTCTGAAAGTGAAATTAATAGCTTGAAGGAATCGTATGGGGAGGAAGACTATGATTTATTGGTGTACATCCCACCATTCAATGATTTGTCTCTTACCACGCACGACGTGGAGTATTTCTCACATGAGAAGCCCGGTATTGTGCAGTTGGAGCGGATAGAAAGGGTGATTGCCGCTGCATTCAAGGAGTACAAGATTCAAAGTTCAAATATCGACCGCGACCTGTATGATTCATTCGGTATGTCGATTGAAATGGAAAGCAAAACAACCGAAGATGGTGCAGAAGGTTCGGGTTCGGGCAAGACTGCGGCGATCATCGGGACTATTCTCGGATTTGTGATGGGCATCCTGATGTACATGGTCATACTGATCTATGGTCAGATGGTGATGCGCAGTGTCATGGAAGAGAAAATCAGTCGTATCGCAGAAGTGATGATATCAAGTGTCAGGCCATTTCAGTTGATGATGGGAAAGATCCTCGGGGTAGGAGCGGTAGGCCTCACCCAGTTGGGAATCTGGATGATCCTTATTCCTGTAGTCCTTACTGTTGTTCCGCTGTTTGTTCCCGGATTGGATTCAGGGAGTATGACTGATATGTCATCCGCCGGTGCTAGTGCAGAAGCTATTCAGCAGGCAGCAGAAGGGGGATTCGATCTCGGCCTGATTATCGACGAATTTATGCGATTAAACTGGCTGATGATCATTCCTGTGTTTATTCTGTTCTTCCTCGGAGGTTATTTTATTTACTCCAGTGTATTTGCAGCAATTGGGTCGGCAGTAGATGAGGACCTCGGAGAAGCCCAGCAATTTATGCTTCCGGTCATACTTCCGGTCATTCTCGCTTTTATGATCATGATGTCAACGATCGAAAATCCCAATAGTGGTCTCGCTGTGTTCGGTTCGATTTTTCCGCTTTTCTCACCGATCATTATGCCTGCAAGATTGCCATTTGATCCACCAATGTGGGAAATCGCTCTATCGTTGTTTTTGCTGATCGCAACGACGTTATTATTTATTTGGCTATCTGGGCGGATCTATCGGGTTGGAATATTGATGTACGGAAAGAAGATTACGTTTCGAGAATTAGGCAGATGGATGTTTACGAAGATATAACTCAAACATCATAAGTAATCTCAATCTCCTCACTGGTAGGATGCGCCTGACAGGTCAGAATAAACCCATCAGCAATCTCCTCATCACTCAGCGCAAAGCACATCTCCATATCCGCCGACCCCTTCACGATTTTAGCCATACACGACGCACAAGCGCCACTTGTACATGAATATGGCGGATCATACCCTGCATCCTGAAGTGTATCAAGAATTGGCTGGTCAGCAATATCAATAGAGATTTCTTCACCGCGAAGAAATACCTTGGCATGCGCCCGTACGGCAGCGGGTGCACCTTTTTTCTTTTTCTTG
>QMOR01000181.1 GCA_003648285.1 Bacteroidota bacterium | reverse complement strand
TACGAAGTCTGTTCCCGACCTTCTGCCGGACGCTAATCCTACCGCTGACAAGATCGCATGAGTCCAGGATTATTTGACCGGTCCGAGGTATTGATCGAACCAGGCTAACGTTTCTTTTACAAATTCTGTTCGGGGAACTAAGTGACCTGACTCGTATATAATGATCTTCTTATCGTCAGCGGGGGTGCCCAGCAGATCGTACATTGGCTTTTGAGATGCCTCTACAGGGAAGAACATATCGTGCTTACCGTTCAACATTATCACGGGCTGGGTCACCCGTGGAAGGTAATTGAGCTGATCAACTTCTGGCAATGCGCGATTCATTTCCATACCCCCAACATTTAATACCACAGCCTCTATTCTTTTTTCTACTGCCGGTATGATACCACCCATAAAGCCTCCCCAGCTCCAGCCGAGATAGCCAATTTTATCAGACTGCAGATCGGATCGGGTTTCAAGATAATCGATCGTTCTACCCATTTCCTTCCCCCAGGACACCACATGGTCTTTGTATAATACTGTTTCTTCCTGCAGATCAGATTTGAGATCGCTATGTCTTTCGTGGGTGCCTTTATAAATGGGCCAAACCAAAACCCGGCCACTTTTTAAAATAAATTCAATGCTACTCGTAATTCTATCGGGATTAAATTTCTTCGAATAGATATCTCCGGACCCAGGGAAAAAGATGACCGTCTGTAAGGGCGGTTTGGCATCCTTGGGAATATACAGCCAGGCCTGCATCCGTTCGTTATTATAGCCCGCATCAAAAGTGATTTTTTCCGCTTTCCAAGAATCTCTTTCAATGATCTCCTCGACCTTTGAATCAAGGGGTTTCTTGTCATATTTAAACTGATCAAGATATAGTGCAAACGTTTTCTCGTCCACAGGTTTTTCTTTCCGGTAATCCCTGAACAACGATGGCACAATCCTTTTGAGCGTTGCCATATTGGTATCACCTTGCAGCTCTTTGATGCAGCGGAACCCATTGGCAACAAATCATGCCTGGCTTTTTGTTTTTTAAATATTTGGGGAATAATCTGATAACCCAGAACGCCAATAATAGCCGCGAAAATCAAAAGTTTGATGAACAAAGATTTTTTCCCGAATGTGACTTTATCATTAAAATATTTAACTCCTTTCCCAACTAGTTTAGTCTTGTGGGGTACTTCGAGACCCGGATTGGAAATGGAATAGATTTCTATTGGCTCACTGATATTTTTCAATAAATACTTTCCAAGAGAAATGGCTTGAATATCATTTTGATTTTTTATGTCATCATGCACTTTTGAAGAAATCAAAATACTTCCTGGAATCGCCAGGGATTCAAGTCTGGAGGCAATATTCACCCCGTCACCAATGACTTCTGAGCCTTGAAAAATGACATCGGCTTGATGAATGCCGATACGCAATGGAACCTTTGGTTCTTGAAGCATCATCAACTGTATGGCTACTGCAGCTCTGACTGACTCTGTTGCACTATCAAAACTGCAAAGCGCGCCATCACCATTAAACTGGACCATTTTTCCACCATGAGAAGCCAATTCTTGTTTTAATGTACTCTTCAGCTTATTACGCAGAACCAGTGTTGATTCTTCATCGTCCTGCATCATTGCAGTATATCCGACGATATCGACAAACATAATGGCGGCAAGTTGGCGTGATTGATTCATGTCTCGATAAAAACAGGTCTGTTACTGACTGATCGTAGATGCTCTAAATACGAAAGATTCACAATATTGCCGAAATATCACATTAAACCGCTGAAAAAGGTCTTGGGAAGCAAAGATTTATGTTCGAGGAATTTGATATGCGCAAAGTCCCCAATTTCCTTGATTTTCTCAGTTTTTCAGCAGCGGTGGATGGTGGTGGCCCTACAACGAATCAGAAAACCTCGCTTTTTTATCAAATGGCAAACTGGCCTTTATTGTATTGTCCCGCGTCCGAACTGAGACCTGTAGACACAAAGTTGAAACACACAGACAAGCGACTGGGAGGGAATTGATCGACATTTGCTTCGAATACTAATTGTTACGTACGATAAGGCTATTGATCCATTCCTAAAACTTTCGGAGCATGAAGACCAAATTCAAACTGAAGCCATTCACCTCAATGTATCAGGTCGTGGACTATCAATAGCCATGGGCTGTGACAAAGATTACATAACGTCGCAAAAAGCAACTATGTGCGAGTCTTGTAAGCCCCTCACTGGTGGCTGCAATTATTGCCGGATCTTAACAGCGTTTTGCACAGGCCTGTGTATATCGTGGCACGTAGCAAAGACAATTTTCGAAATCCAAATCTAACCATCATGCATAAAATCACTGCCCTACTAGCATTTTCAATTATTTCAAATTTTACATGGTCTCAATCTCCATGCGCTGAATCACTAGTGGGAGCTGCGCCGGCGTTTGAAATTGCCGTGCCTACTGGCGTTCAAATTGACTCCGCCTTTTTACATATTGTGTGGTACAGCTCAGATCCAAGATTTTTAGAAAGTGAAACAAGATCACTTAACAATTTTAGATCCATGAATCATTTTTTTGGTGAAGAGTCCTATAGTATTTTGGAAGAGGCCTTGCCAGGCCCGGATACGGCAGATTTTCAGATTGTTTCGGGCTTGAGAGTGAGTTGTGGTCGGCCCGGTGATTGGCTTGAAATGAGTTGGTCAGTAGTAATACATTGCTCGGGAGCAAGCGGAATCAATATAGATTATTCCGGGCCATTTACGGACGATTTGACCCAGCCTATGCATGTTGGAAGTGTCTATCATGGGGAAAACGTGATTTCAGGCGTGATAGATAATACGTTATCTGGTGGCGTCTATCTGTATCGAGACCTTGATTGGGATTACTTTGGAGGCCGGATTGATTCGGCATTATATTGTTGTTCATGGAACCCGCCATCTTATTATAGTGAACCTCTGGATTGTGATGACACCAATCCAGACATCAACCCTAATGCGGTAGAGATTCCAAATAACGGTATTGATGAAAATTGTGACGGAGAGGACCTTACGACCTCAATTCATGAAATAGCAAACGCCAAGATTAATATATATCCTAATCCCGCAACGACTTCAGTCAACTTACAGATAGACAGACAGCTGCACTATAAAGCGTCACTTTTCGACATGACTGGTAAACTGATGCTTTCTTCGGAAAATCCATCTGCAATTCAAATTGCATCATTTCCTATGGGAACTTACCTGCTGGAAATCCAAGACTTAAATTCAGGTCACAGAATATTCGAAATGATCGTGAAAGGAAATTAGACCTCCTCATATCTTTTGATATATCATATTATGAAATAATTCCATGTCTTCCATCTTCAATTCTTGACATGAGGATTGCATTCACTAACACCAAACAATGCAGGCACTGTAGAGATCAATCGCAAAGACTTGCGGGATATCGAAAGCTACTGTGCAGAAGTATATCAACCTGTTCAATGCCGGACATTGAATGGAGGCAGATCAAGCAGATGGATGACAAGGCGTTGCTGTACCTATTCATTCAACTTCTCCTATGAGTACTTTCTGAATGCTCATACCTACAGAAGTAAGCTGGTATTTTTGATTGATACTCCTTGGCTTGTCCGGAATTGTCATTTCGATAAGTTTGAGTCTCAGGGCCTCGTTGATATAGCTTTTTCTGAAATATTCGCGATCCCTGAGCTGCAACCTCTCCATCAATTCATCTCTTGACATACTTCCTTCGAATGCAAGAATGAGTCGTTTAACATGCGGGGTAACATGCGGGGTGACATGCGGGGTAGCATGCGGGGTGTCCGGTCCTTCAATTGCTTTAGCAACTGGCCTATAGAGGATCGTACGAAACTCATCAGTCTGTATGAAATCGGGCTCTTTCAGGCCAGCGGCCACCGATTTTCGGATCATGTCGGTCGTACCTGTGCCAAGCCGCTCTATATAACCTGCGAGATACATGGGATTGGCCAGTAAAGGATTTGAAGGAACGGATGAATGCAGCTGTTTGAGTTTCTCCGCTGTCCAGCCAAGGGGAAGAGTGCCAGGATTCCATATCTCGACTCTATCCCGAAAGAACATCACCTGTACACTCCCGTTACTGGAATAGTCGCGGTGGGCAATAGCATTTACCACAGCTTCGGCGACAACCTCCTTCGGAATCTCATATTCTCCAGGAATCTCAACTTGTTCGGCTCGTGTGCCAACAGAGTAGTCAAGCTTCCCCAGAATGAAGTCCACAGCCTGGTTGACCAACTCGAATACATGACCCCTGTAGACCTTATAGGATGTCATCGGCTTCTCAACTACAGTGCCGGGGAAGCTCGCGCATTTTATTTCAGAAGAGATAAAGAACTTCTGCGGATCCTTTGCAAATAGAAGCAATGCGGCATTGGTCAATTGCTCATCTACAATCAGGTTGAGATGGGTCAGGATATTCTCAATACTCTCTGTTTCATTCAATGAAAAGCCTCTCCTTTTCCTCGCAAGCCTTACGAATGCCCGCACCGTTTTCTCATCCAGATCATCCAGCTTCGCATTACTCGAAATCGATGCGTCAAAAGGACCTGTTTGGATATGCCCTTTTTCGATAAGGTAATGCACCAATGACGCGTAAACCATGACCTTCAAATCATCAATCCCGGAAAACTTACGCCTGATGAGACTCTGTTCCGCCTTGCGTATGAAAGTCAATTCTTTTGGATGACGATTCTCATTCTCATCATTCGTGAGGTAGACCAGTCGTGTCTTATGATGACGTGTTGCATGATCAAATTCCAACTCTGTCGGTGACATTCCCTCGCTTGTTTCAAATCCGTACTCCGTCCCAAGCAGACCCAGGTAAATGTCACTTTGCTCTACCTCTTTCAGATATATCGCAGCTGTTTGATGATCGCCAGCTGGTAGAAGCTCAAAGAGAAATGGCTCAAAAAACTTCCCGAGGAGCGGATCTGCATAGATATAGTCGTGCAGTGCTTTTCGATGCTCGGCAAACTCCTTTTGCACACTGCTTATAAATATGCGAATCTTCTTCATTCGTCTATCAGGCTTGCAAGGAGTTCTTGGTAGGTCATTTAGTCGTCATGTTATGATCGATTCATGGTGATTGATCATGAAGCAATACCATGAGAAGGTAAAATAGGGATTAATGCAAAGTTAACTTAGTGTGAGCAATCTATTTGCACACCCGCGACGTGGAATCTATGATTTTGACTTGCGCAGGGCAGCATACTTCCGGAATATCTCTTTAATCTCAGAATCATCACCACCGTGTTCGATCTCGAAATCCGGATGGCTTGCTCGCATATTTCCGAGATGCTCTTTGCCGATCTCCAAAATACACGCTCCCTCGATCTGTTGCAACTTTGGCATATCATCCTTAACCTCGGCGCAAGAAAAATAAAGAGACTTGATCATAAAATTGACGTGTTGCATAATTTCTTCGTCCTTTTGATTCTTCAGAAATTTCGTGAGGCTCCATGGCCAATCCGGATGGTATAGGATTCCGTCATAATCTTTACCTTCTTTCTTTTGGACAGAATCGTGCGCAAATTTTTTCAGAATATCATTGCGGTAGATGGTATACTTCCCACACAGCATCGATGCGATATGCTCAGCGATGCGTGGATGGATGTTGCCTGCCTGTCCGATGTAGTAGGGTATGAATTTTCCGTCGAGTTTGAAAAGGAGAAGGTAGATTCCTCTGATTTTTTTGGACTCCTTGTTTAATCCTTGATGGGTGTCCTTCCATGAGGTGGGTGAGCTCCACTTGAGTTTTATTGGATTCATTGGTCTTTAATGTTTTGCTCAAGTTACAACATTGCCTGTTCAATGAAGGAGTCTTGTAGTCTACTACATGATAACTACCGCAGACCGGTAATGACAAAGATTTGATCTGCCCAACATTAGAATTTACATTCTGGATTCTCACCCACGTTGGTAGAAAAATGAACGCGATTTACGCTATCAAACTGTCAAATGAAAAGAACTTTACCGCAAACAATCGAATTTCAGCGGCAAATGCGCATATATGTTTTAACTTACACTTCCTGTTAATCAAAATAATATATCTTTGTTGTGCATATCACCTTTACTGACAAGAAACTTAGGAAGATCGCGAATGACGACCGTGTAATGATGAAGAAGTTGGGCAGGTTGAGAGCCGACAAGTTCAAGAAACGCCTGGATCAACTCAAGTTCGCAACCAATCTTGAAGATGTAAGATACTTGCCAGGTAAGTATCACGAGTTGAAGAATGATCGCAAAGGACAATGGGCATGTGACCTTGACCAACCATATCGCCTGATCTTCGCACCCCATGAAGATCCCATCCCGACAAATGAAGACGGTCAATACATGTGGAATGAAATGTTTGGGGTCGAAATATTAGAGATTATCAATTACCACAAAGAGAAGTAATCATGGCAAAGCAGAATGAATATTTCCCGCAGTCAGTCTCTCATCCTGGGGAGACTTTGGCAGAAAAACTCGACGAGATGCAGATGGGCGCGAAGGAATTTGCTGTTAGATCTGGTAAGCCTGAAAAAACGATCACTGCAGTGTTGAAAGGAGAAAGTTCGATTACTTCTGACATGGCCGTTCAGTTTGAGAAGGTGACCCGGATACCCACAAACTTCTGGATGAAGTACCAAGCCGGTTATGATGAGTACAAAGCTCGAGTGAAGCACGAGCACGCGATTGAAGCGGCAGTAGATTGGGCCAAGTCCTTTCCTGTTGCAGCAATGGCGCGCTGTGGTTGGATCGCCAGAAAAACTACATGGCGGGACAAAGCCGCCGAATTGCTTGAATTTTTGGGGTTTGCTACACACTTGGCTTGGGAAGAGTATTATTTCAATCAGCAATTAAAAATTGCGTT
>QMOR01000180.1 GCA_003648285.1 Bacteroidota bacterium | reverse complement strand
GCGTTATACCGTATCATTGCTGTTGCCGAGGGGAACCTCTATAGCGCAGTGTATGGGCCCAAGGCCGTCATCCAGCGCGTTGAGCTATTCCTCCCTATAGCGGCGAGTGTGTCTGATGCTGAGCTGTCAGATGATATGTTTGTGGTGAGCGGGTAGCGCGTGAAACTGCCTGGCTGGGCTAAGGTCTAGTCTAGGGCATAAGAAAACCCCTGCGTTAACAGGGGCTATGACGATATCGCGCTAGTCTACGGCCTATCTTTTTAATACTAAAATCGATCATATATGTTTCCCCTATTAAAATAATATTCTTTGTGAAATCGGTGAGTACGATGCATCATATCGTGTTGTTTCCCCTTTGGGATAATCCTGCCTAGAATATTTAAGCGCATTTAACGCTTTACGTTTAAATCGTTTATTTCCAGAAATATAGATATACCGATGCTTTGATGACCTTAATACCCGGTTTTCTTTATAGTTTGTATTTCTATCGTAATGTCTAGAATGTTTCCCATTCCCTGCGCTTATATCAGACCTTGCTTTAGTTGTACCGGTAAAAATAAAATTACACGCTTGATATATCTTGCCTACATGCCCTTGCCTTGTGTCGGCGTATGACACAACAATCTTTTCGCCTATCTCTTTTAGGCACCTAGAAACAAACCATGATGTTATATTTTCCTCGCCTGACTCAACGCATAGACGATTTAACTCTATAACGTATCCCGCCATTTCTTGGCCCGCCACTCCTATCCGCAATGGCGCAGATGCAGGACTTCCAAAAGTGCATATCCCGATAAGTGAAGCATCCCCGTACAGGCCAAATGCATATGATATTGACGGCATTCTATGGGCATAATGTTTTTTCATTATCCATTCCGCCGTGTCTGAGGCTTCTATCCTTATGACCTTATAGCCATTTTTCACTTGGTAGCCTCCATCCATTTACAGGCGGCTTTCCATGCAACATACGGTACGAATTGATTACCCTTAATGCGCGGCTGCGTCGTTATGCAGTGAATTGTTGATAACATTATGATTCCCTCTCCAAATTGCGCTCGTATATGCGCGTCGCCTCATCGAAATCAAGGTCTTCCTCTTTCAAATCTTCCTCTTCTAAATCGCGGTCGTTCTGTTCTTCACTATCTGACTGGTCATAATCCTGCGGGCCATGAACCCATTCGTTATGAATCTCTTGAGCGATGTTCATTCGTTTATCCCCGCCTCTTGAACCGCCTTTCCCAAATGAAGGGTAATTGACGCTATTTTAACCTTGAGATAGATAATTCTCTCATTGAGCAACCCTATATCCTTCTCATACTGCTTGATTTGCGCGTGAAGGTATCGTAGCTCCCCTTTCGAGTGTTCATCGATACTTTTTGCCATAAACTGCTTGCGCGTCAGGAACAGCACTCCTAGTGCAAGAGCGAATGAGATAATTGCGGTTGCGACCATGACCATAATCGGCGCAATCATGGGGTTTTGTAGGGTGAATATTGTGTTTAACATAGCGGTGGATTCTCGATATCTTGCTGGAATTTCGTTCGCAAGTCTTTGTAGTCAAACACGGCGCTTGTCTTTATTCTCTCTTCGGCCATCGCTTTGAGCTTGTCTTTGTACCACTTAGCGTCCTCGTCTACGAATCGATACAGAGGGTGAGCCTGATCGCCCAACCCTTCCGTCTTTGTCTCGCCGCACTCTGGGCACATATACGCAGTCAATGGCGCGTACCGTGTGTTGCATTCTTTGTTGGCGCAGATCCACGCGGCGTTAGTCTGCCCGCTATCAGATTGCCCAATTAACCCGAGGCCGATAGCTATTGAATGGAAGTTTGCAGGCTTTGGAGCTCCCATACCCAGATATTCAGCGTCGAACTTAATCCAGATCTTATTTAAATCATCTGGTTTATATCGGCTTAAGGCTTCCATAACGTCTTTGCCTTGCTCTTCTTTGCCCGTGTAGTTGTACCGCTCTTTTAGCTTCTTCTTGATTATTTCTAATGTCATCCGAATATCCTTTTGATTTCTTCTTCTTCTGTTTCTGGAATTGCTGGCAGATCATCTTCCCATCCCATACTGTTTAACCATGAAGCAGGATATGGGATAAACTTGCCGTCCTCTTTCGTCCAGTCATCCGTAAGTTTCCACTTCTCAATTATGGCGATAAGCTCAGGTATTGATGGGAGTGATTGGTAGTGCTTTTTAAAAGCTCGCTCAGCGTCTGGTTTCTTCCGCTTCTTGGGATAGCTAGAATAAAAAATATCAAATTCAGGGTATTCTTTCTTATTCTTTCTTCTTTCTTCCTCTATAAGGTATACAACTTTTCCAGAATCCCGGAATGACTTTCCGGAATCTTGGACTACTATTCCGGAATCTTGGACTTTTGATTCCGGTTCTATGGAAAATTGGAAGGCAGTCCCGACCGCTTTATATACGCCATTTTTATGTGATAAAAGGCCGTATTCAGTAACCCTTTTTATAGCCGAATAGCCAGCTGACTTCTTGAGTCCCGCGTCCTCTATTATGGCCCCTGCCGTTGTCTCAAGCTCTGCGTGTTTATTGCCTAGCGCGATAACCGATAATAGGACTCTAATGTCTGGACCGTTAAGGCTATTGTTTGAATATAAAGGCCTGTAAGCCTTCCCAAAATAGTTGTGATCTTTCATCAAACCTCCAAAAAAAAGACCGGGTTAGCTATGGGTTCTACCGGAAAACAGCCTCAACAAGAACTGCAATCCACCCATAGCCAAACCGGCCAAGCTGTTAATCATTCTATCGCCGGGTAGATCGGCTAGAACTTAAGAACAGTATATCAGAAAGGTATTGAATCGTCACCCCTTGAATCCATCACGGCTGACCCGAAGGCATCGCCAGCACTACGCGATGCGCCGTCTTTTTCCTTCGGTTTGAATAGGCTCAATATCAAGCTGGACCTATCCTCAGGATTGGGAAGTCCGGCAGGATTAAACGTCCGCTCCATGATCATGTAAGGCCCGTGCTCCCCTTCCATTATGCTGCCGATATTCAAATATCTATTCTTTGTTTCGCCGTCTTTCTGGTAGCTGCCGGTCTTAGCTACTACATCGTAGAGTTTATTCGCCATCACATAATTCCTTAAACTTCGCGCGGAATATGTCCGCTATGTTCCTGTACTCGGCCTCTGTGTATTTAAGCTCAATGTAGTATAGATCCTTCAATCGCTCGACCTCACCTTGTCCGTATTTGGCCCGGATAACCTTTTCGTATTCGATCCATTTGCCTTGTTTGAAGCGGTTGCATGGAACGCATTGTCCGTGCGAGTTCCGCTCGTTGAATAGAACTGAGTCTGCCCGGCCTGGGATAAAGTGCCCGCAGTCCAGTTTTTCAAAGCGCACAAGGTTACCGCAAGTAACGCAGCGCCCGGTCTTTAAATCTCCGGTAGTCCCCAGGCAATCACGTGCCCGGATATACTTGCTGAACCATCCCCAGGCGGTAGCTCTTGCCCGTAATCGTGGTGACCTAGCCATGCCAGATTCTGTAAGCCAGGCGGATGATGCGGTAATCGTGGCGCCTCTCTCCTAGCTCTCTAAGCCATATGTGTAACCGGTATTTCCATTTCTCAATCAGTGACATTTTCATATTCCGCAATACCCCTCACATTCATTTCCAAACAGGCTAATTTGAGACGGATCTTCTCCGAACTGTATTTCATCTATTGGCTTCATTTCTCGATGCAGATAGACCTCATGATTGAATCGCGGATGCTTCCTGATTGCGTTATCAACCGCAAGCGTACGACTCCACGCATCAGGGTCATTATCTTTTATGCGCTTCCATTCGTGATCATTGTGGAATGGACAGAACACGCAAGCAGAGCGCGGAGGCGTCCGCAGCCCCTGCCTCTCGTACCAGTTCAGGCAGTCTAAACGGCTCCATCGCATATCAATCAACGGCCAATGATTCTCCATATAGTTCACTTTTGACGGCTTCATTCGCTGCGTCTCATCAAGTGAGATGCCTATCGACACATCGGCTTTCTTCTCGTTGCGCTCTGTCAGCAGCTCTCTAACGCGCTTCTTAATAGGCCTGAGCTTGTACTCTGCCGTGCATTGCCTACGAGACATACCACCTGAATCTGTCCCGCTTTTGATAAAGAACGGAATTGAAGCGATCCTCTTGTCAGCGCTCAGCTCCAGGATGTCATTCTCTAAACTCCCTTGCGTTACCGTCTCGATTGGGATGCCGTAGGTGCCAGATAGGCCACGCAGATAGTCCAGATACTCATATACTTCTGCCGGTTCTGACCCGGTATCTGCGAAGATAGCAACATCAGCGCGTGGTAGCTTGCCCATACAGGAGAGCAGAAACATGGTCGAAGACTGAACTCCAGCCCCTAGTGATATGATTTTCATGCTCGTATCTTCGCCTCCATATGGTCGGCCTCGGCAATGAACCGCCTGACCTCTGCCTCAATTGTGGTCTGCAGCGCGAAGTCTGGATAAACCCGCACGCAGTTAAATTGAAATTGCTCCGGGAGACGGTCGTCAAACACGATGTAGTCCACCCAGGCTAGGCCCGCGCACATCATTTGGCATTGCATCTGCACCATGTAGCGCGGGTTAATCACCCCGGTCGCCAGGTACTCGATGGCCGTTATAGTCTCAGGGGCTTTTATCTCGATTCCCCCGTCTAGGGTCAGCCCATCGGGACTAGAGGCGAACTTAGGGATAGTCGGGTGGTCAAAGGATCCGCATTCTTTCACGACATTACCCGTGATCGCCTCGTAGGCTGAACGCGCTACCGGCTCCTTAATTACTCCATGCTCCATAGCCTTAGAGACATAGAACTCTTGCTGTACGCCAGTTAGACGCTCGGCCATGACCTCCAATAGATACCGCTTGCGTGATGCTAGATCACCCCCGCGCTTCCCTGGGAGCAGGTCAAAGACACGCGATGAATTTGCTTTTCCCAAACGCGACTGGATCCATTCGGCAGATTGCTGCTTCATACTAGCTCAGCCTTCATATCGTCTTTGACTGCTGACAATATGCCGATTGCGCGGTTGTCGTTCTTGTGTTGCGCGTAGATGCCCTTCCACGCCGTCATCAGCTCGTTTAGGTCTTTACATGCTTTTAGCGCTTGAACCTCCATGGCTACGTCTATAGGCTTCTCAGGCACCGCGTCTGTATCCTCATCTGCTATGATCACCCCAAACCCGGCAATGAAACTGTAGCGCCTGCCGTATGTAGACATGGCCCCGGCAACCTGTACCGCGTTTTGTTTCACCTTGCCTTCCCTACTTACTACCGGGGTAAGCTGCGGGATGTCAAAACTGTTTGATCGGCTCGCCCCGTAGCCTGATATTGTCATGGTGCAGCGCTTCCCGCCCTCTATGGCTTCCTCATTCCAGGTATATGAGAATCCATGCTTTGATATTACCTGGCTATATTCCCGCTGCAGATCCTCAAGCGGAGCATATTTGTAACCATATGCTTTTTTCGTACGCTCAACAGTTCCAAACTCAGACTGCATAGCAGAGAAATGCTTATCAAACGCAAGGTTTGCATGCCTGGATTCCTCTCGTTCTCTCAAGGCAATAAACCTTTCAAGCGCGTCAATGTTACCAGACTCAATCACCTTTACCATTAGCAGATCGTTCTTATCTTCTGCAATCACTTCGATATCATTCATGAATGAATCCCAATGCGATGCTTTAGCGCTATGCATTCATCAAGGATCTTGAACCGTTCCTTTTGTGGCTTGTCGAGCGACCATTGCGATTCAAGCTCGTCGAGCTGATAGGTGTAATCGTTCCGCTCATCCTCTGTTACAGGGCAAACATCTGCCGCAAGCAACGCAACCGCTGCCCTCATCTGATAGCCTCAATATCATCAATTTTAATGACTGCCGAACGCCCCTTTTTGGCTTCCAAGTAGTCATTGATGGCCTTCCTGAAAAAGCTGGAAACCGTCATACCGTCCCGTTTCAACAGAGGGCGCGCCTCATTGAGTGCGCCTTGCTCCGTAGAAATCATAATTCTATATGGCTTCATATGTGTATACTCCTTACATATAGAGTATAGCCTGATTGCATCAAAGTAAAGAGCTATTTTAAGTGAATAGGGAAGTTATTTAACTGTCGGTTTTCTTATTGTTTGACGGCAAATTGTCAACGTTCGCAAGAAATACGGTTATTATCGCGGCACCTTTGCGGGTGACTATCGGTTTTCTGGCTAGACTCATGATGGTTTTCATGGCGATTACTGCGAGGTCAACTATCTTCTGCTCTTTCTTAGTCATTATCATTATCTCCTATGTTAATCTCGGGCTCTTTCTCTTTTACAGGTCCGGCTATATCACTGTCAGAACCTGACTCATTTCCTGATATGGCAATACTCACGCAGGCAGTTAAACATAACACCCCGAGTATTATGTAAGCGGCCATCCGCTTCGGGTTGTTTATCATTTCCAGCGGCCTACTGCTTGCCATTTAAAAATAACCTGATCTGTAACTGTGGCAACCGCGAAGGGCCTGTAAGAAAACCCCGTTGTTGATTGATACGACAACTGGACCGAAAAAATGTTTACAGGCTTAACGTTTATTGTTGCTACAACAGTTGGCTCGCTTGAAAATCCTGACTCAAAAGATGGTCCGGTTCTAATACTTACAGTTGAGTATAGTGCCCCCACAAGTTCCGTTACTGGGACTGCATTCTCTACGTACGCCCCTGATATTTCCATCCTACCAGTGTCCCACTTAGTCACCCACTGATCACCGACAGCCTCATCAAAGATAATCCGGCCCTCTGCATACTTCGTGTACCCACCGATAATCCGAGCGGTGAGATAAAGCGGGATTCCCTGGTACGCGACGTTGATAATCTGATAGCCCGCCCAAATATCAACACCCTCTGCCGCG
>QMOR01000179.1 GCA_003648285.1 Bacteroidota bacterium | reverse complement strand
CATATACTGTTCGCATATCGATGTCAATGGCGATTATGCCTATGTATCCGTATATGACAGCTTGATGATCCTGGATATCACAACACCAGCTGATCCAATTCAGGTTGGAGTCATCTATCCAAATTTTAGCTCATTTAATACGTGCATTGTCGAGGGAAACACAGCATACATTGGCAAGGGAAACAAGTTGACCATTGCAGATGTGTCCGATCCCGAATTACCGGTCATTTTAACCGAGTTTCAAAATTTCAGAGGATTCGTTTACGACATCGTTGTCAGTGACACCATCGTATTATTGGTGAGCGGTGCATCTGGAATCAACATTGTTAATGTTTCGGATCATAGCGTACCAAAAAGCATCGGATATTTTGACACTGCCGGAAATTCACAGGCAATTGCCGTTCGCGACAGCTTTGCCTACCTGGCCAATAACGGGCATGGAATTCGAGTATTTAGCATCTCCAACCCAGAAAATCCTTACCCCGTTGGTATTTTTGAATCACTAAATACCGTATACAAAATTGTATTAGACGGTGACAACGCATTTTTAGCCGATTTACGCGATGGTCTCATCATTCTCGATGTGCGTGATCCGTCAAATCCAGTAGAAAGAAGCCGTTTGGGTTTTGAAACAGGGACCACTTATGATATCAATATTCAAGGAGATCTGGCGTACGTGGCACAAGGGGTCGGAGGAATGAGAGTGATTGATGTATCGGACCCGGAAAATCCAACAGAAACTGGTTTTTATGATACGGAAGGCCGCGTTTATGGCATTGACGTGATTGGCGATTATGCATATATCGCAGACTGGGATGGAGGATTGCGCATTATTGATATTACGAATCCGGTGATTCCCTTTGAAGTGGGATTTCTGGATGATATAGGTACAATACGATCTGTGATTGTGGCTGGAGATTATGCATATGTTGGATTGTCCAATCCCGATGTGAAAATTATTGATATTTCAGATCCCGCGCATCCGTTTGAAGTAAGTTCGCACTTCACGGCTAGAGCATATCATGTTGAGTTATCAGATCATTTCCTTTATGTATCTGCCGGATATAATGGCCTGATCATACTTGACGTATCGGATCCAGCTGATCCTCAAGAAGTCGGATATTTCAGTACAGGTGGTGAGGTTTACGATGCATTTTTATATGAAGACAATATCTATCTGGCAGATTATTCCACTGGAATGACTATTGTCAAATTTGATGAAACAACCGGTATTGATGATGA
Source organism: Bacteroidota bacterium (assembly GCA_003648285.1). GTDB lineage: Bacteria > Bacteroidota > Bacteroidia > Chitinophagales > Saprospiraceae > B8-G4. The sequence goes on along the minus strand of QMOR01000179.1, from coordinate 5,652 downwards.
TCCGTTGGGTAAGGCTCAAAAAGATCTCTTCCTGAATACCGTATATCCCAACCCTTTCCGGGAGTTTACTTCCATTTCATACGGATCAAAATATAATGAAAGGATGATATTGACAGTACGTGATATTTCTGGTCGCGTGATCAAGAGACTTGCAGATAAGAAATTCACCTCTGGAAATAATTTTACGACCTGGGATGGAACAGATCACAATGGAAACAGAGTATCTGCCGGACAGTATTTTATTGAACTGAAAAACAAAACGTGTATTGTTGCGCGGCCTGTAGTATTTATTGATTAAAAGACAACCCTGTTGGTTCTGGCACAATACATATGTGAAGTCAAAGAATTAAACGTGATGTCAGAGAAGGGCATACAGACTCAACTTAAGACGCCGTCCATTGTAGTGGTAGACGATCACCGGGTATTTAGAAAATCCCTCGTACACAGACTTAAACGTATTTTTTCGCATAGTGTAGTCGCGGAGGCAAAGAACGGAATGGAATTTCTTGAGCTCCTGAAAAACAATACTTACGACCTGGTGCTCATGGATGTAAAAATGCCAGAGATGGATGGGATCGAAGCCACGACCCGGGCCATACGTGCATACCCCAGGCTAAAGGTACTTGCATTGTCCATGTATGACGATCTGGAATTTTCATCCGCTATGAAAGCAGCAGGAGCTTCGGGTTATATCCTTAAAGGCGGTGACCAGAAAGAGATGAAAAATGCGATTTTTCATATCCTCCGGGGAGGGCAATACTTCTCAATTAAACACATCAAGGCTTAACGGTCAATGCCTGAGCAATCACCATACTCGCTCCAGGCATCACGAGGAGTGATTTGATAATGGGTTCAGAACTCACATGTGCCGAGTACGTTGTTCCCGTTGGAATGATCACATCATTTAGGGCATTGGGCACAATATTTCTATCCCAATTTGTTGACGTATTCCAATCCTCACTGGTTACACCCGTCCATGTGATGGTACCATTAATAACAAATTTGACACCGTCAACGGCATAAACTGTCTCCCAAAAAAGTCCGGTATCCAGGACGGGCAGGTTTATTGAATTAAAAGTGCCTGTGTATCCCAGCGGAATAGAAATCATAAAAAATGTGTCTTTTGACACACCTGTATAGCCATCAAAAAACGCCACGTTGACATCTCCCTGTAATGTATCAGTATTTGAAAACCGAAACGTCAGCAGGTCATATCCACCCTGGCTTCCAGCACTATCCGGCCCCGCTATCTTCATATTATATACAGGAAGAGAAGGCTTGTAGCCAAATATTTCTAAAGCACCTATGTCATCTCCCGGAATCAAAGTGCCGCTATCCACAAAAGCTCCTCCCCTTATGATGCCATTCCCCTGAATGATACCGTTCTTTTTATTATCCGAATCTGACCCAGCACTGGCATCAATAGCCCATCCCCCATTATTATCGAAATAAAGAAATCCCCCATTCTCAACAGAAGCATTGTCAAGGTGAATAGCACTATTGCCATTGCCTACAATTTTTATTTCACCTGTTTCCTGATTTGACAGGGTAGCATCCTTTACAAAAATCCCGATATAAGATTTATTGAAAATCTCTATCTGCCCGTCATTTTCAAGATCTCCATATGTGCGCATGGCACTAGACTCTACATGATGGATATAAAAACTCGCCCCTGATCTGTTCTTGATACTCTGGGCATATATCCCCATTGCGCCATTGGCCCCTCCGCCTTTGTAGCAATGTGCGATTTCCACATCGCCGTAATTATTAAATGCGCTCCCTGTAATCATCATCCCATCATCACCCGTAAAATCAATGCTAATTTCGCCGTAATTTGTCAGTGATCCGTTATAAGAATCGATGCCATTTGTCTCAGTATGTGTTATAATAATGGAGGCGCCTACATTGTTTACCATGACCTTTGTGCTATAGATGCCATCTCCCAATCCCGTATTATTGATATTGATCAAACCGTCATTTGTCAGGATTGCGCCTGCTTTATGGTTTCTGATACCACCTGTCCCTGCGTTTGTGATATAAATTTTTCCCGTAGGCAGATTGTGCAAAGAGCCTGAGTAATTTTCAATTCCAAAAATTCCGGGGCTGTTGATGTGAATGACACCTGCATTATTCAAGCCGGATCCTGAGTAAATAACTATCCCATTGACGGCGGCGCTATCGATCTGCAATGCACTTGAATCTGCTAATTCCAAAACACCTGTACTGGAAATCGTGACAGAAAGGGCATGGGCTGAATAACTCGCTGGAATCATCACAATTCCGCTTGAAATCGTGACATCATCAGTGGTGGTGGGAATGGTCCCTGAGTCCCAATTTGTGGACACATCCCAATTGCCGGTTCCGCCCGTCCAGGTAATTACAGCGGCAGAAAGGTTTAAAGTATAAAGGAGTAAGATCACAGTTGGTGAGAATTTCAACAGATTGATCTTCATAGCTGGCTATTTATTCAAAGATAGGAATAAAATCATATGACGATTTGATCATGCGTTGGAATAACGAAACGCAATTAGCATTATCTGTGAAGTGCTTGAAATTTGATGACAGCCACGTGCTCTCCGGTGCTGGTCCGTGATTCCCGACGAGTCGAGACTATGAGACTCTACGGAGCGTGGGCAGAATGCGCTGGATCTGCTGAATCAATCGATAACAATCACTTTTTCGGTTCGAACCACATCGCCATGCACAACGATATAGAAGAGCCCCGGTGGTAAATCGACATTGGTAATTTCGCTATTTAGTTCACCGCTATATTCCATCTGGCCTGTCCCGGAAAATACTGAGAAAGGAGTACCTGGTGCCAGATCTGTATTCTCAATCGAGATTCTACCTTGGGTGGGATTCGGATAGATGCGAAAGCCATTTTCTGCCGGATCATCTGTTGTCGTAAGTTCAAGTACGATGTACAGCGGTACTTCCTGTCCGTGCAAGTCGAGGATCGTACCGTCGGCGAGAACTGCTTTGACATCGGTAATACGGAAATAAGTTGTGTCGACTGGCGGGGTGAAAATGAAATCGTAGCTCCCAAAAAAGCTAAACTCTGCCATGAGTTGAGGTTCTACAGGCCTGTTTTTCAGGTCAGTTGCCACTACGATAAACTCATGTCGACCATTGTCTTCATTATACCTTTTGACCAAACCGCCATCAATAGGCGGTTGATAAAATGACGGGATGACGGCGTCAAAATACTGTGGATCGTATTCGAAGGCGAAGACGAGACCATAGAGTGAGTCGATCTCCGGGGCATTGAAATTGACTTTCACATCAAAGAAGTTTTCACCAACTATCATTTGTGAACGCTCGGGCACGATCTGAATGCCATTGCCATATTCCTGATCTTCGGGCTCGTACCAGTCAGCCTGGTTGCCATAATGCAAGTCAACAATAGCGAGGTCATCGTATTCTACCTTGCCATTGCCATTGCAATCCAGATGTTTGAAGTTTACGCCATCTTCTGTTGTATTGTCCCACTCATCTCCATGAATTGGTAGAAACGATATTGGACCTGGACGTTCCGGTCCCGATGTTTGTTGACCTACAGCGGTGTTGATATAGTCCTTCAGGGTGACTTTTCCATCGTGATCTGTGTCTCCTGCGTAGACACAATCGTCTGTACATTTCGGAGAGAGTGCGTCGCAAGCTAACCCGTATGGCCAGTTGTACATTTCCTTTAGTTTGGGAATGTTCTCATACATCAGCGACACATTCCCCAAATTGGATCGAGAAGTATCCCTGTGAAACGTATATGCCAGATCGACAATAGCTCTTTGACCCGGATTGAGCCTGCCAAGTTTTACTGAGCCTACGATACGCCTCTGTGCATATTCGAGATCTGCATTCGTCATGGCCCATGAAGAAGTATCATTGGGATCTCCTGTGAATGCGAAAGGCGTGCTTTCCGTAGCAGACGGATCGTACCCCGATCCACCAGCAGAGAGTGGCGTCCCATCCTTCCAGCTTCCAGTCATATACCTATAAAACTCGAGTGGTGCCCCAGATTGCGGATCGGTGGTGGCAATTGGATTGTTGCTGGAGCTACCACTATTGTAATACATGAGTGAAGACATCTCATGATTGAGATATGTCACCGCGAGAACAGGCGGGTTCTCGCCGTATCCGGGTCCTGTACCACATCGTACACTCGCGGCACCATCTGCATTGTCCATATTGTAAACAAAAAATGTGTTCTCTTCTGGGAAACTACCGATTGCATCATCTTCGATACACCCGAGCCCCGGAAATAACCATTGGGCAAAATACAGGCTGTCAATTGGGGAAATCCCCCTGTTAAATATCTTGTAGGATAAGAACAATGACTGGTTTAAAATGTCTTCCTCGCAGCTGAAGGCGTACATCGTAAGCTGGATATCACACCGCAGAGGGTCTCCCTGACTTTCTGTATGAATTCCGGAATTATCATTATACACAGTCCAGCCAATCACCATTGGTATGGGAGTTGCATCTCGCGGAAGCGGGTACTCACCCAGATGCGGATCATAAATATTATTACCATTTTGGTCGTCAAAAGGTGCTCCAAAACCAAGTGTATCTATCATTGGAAAGCCGTTGAAAAATTCAAACGACTTGCTTCCATTTCCAGGCCAACCGAATATTGAGGGGATGGTATCGTCAATCTGCCCGTTGTCATGTAAATCTGCAAGATGCGCGCTGATATCATTCCTGTTTACGATCCATATCTTGTCCCAATCAGAACAGGTCTCGGGATTCGTCGTACCGATTGATGTCAAAGGGCCTGGGCCGTAATCAGCACGCGTACTTGACCGAAAGGTCTGGCCAGCCACCTTCAGATTTCCCACATCGTCAAAACCGCCCAACCACAATCCACCTGAAATCAGCGCATTTGGTGTTTGCGGGCCCGTAAATGGTACTTGAAACAAGCCATCATACTGTTGAAACAGGCTACCTGAATTGGTCATGACCGTACGGATGTCATTTCCGTGGAAGATTTGCTCAGCCGTTGGGGGTGGGCATACTTGAGCAGTCATTGACATAGAAGTGCCCAATAGCACACATAGAAGATAAAAGCCTGATGATCTCATCGTGATGTTTTTGTGTCTGGGCTGGATGAAAAAAAGAATTTAGGCAGAAGCGTGCTGTCATGCAAGTGTAATATGCGGTTTGTCGTCTATTGGAGAGTGGAAAGGTGGTATATTTTCAAAGTTCGCACGTAGATATAATATCTTCACAGCACGTAGATATAAACAACAGACAGCATTTTGATGTCATATCTTCACAGCATGTTTGTGTAACTTCCCCACAGCACCTGGATTTTATATCTCAATAGCACGTTAATATCACAATCATACAGCGTATAGATATAACAATCTCACAGCGCATAGGTATAACAATCACGCAGCACGTAGATATAATAATCTCACCGCGTATAGATATAACAGCCTCACCGCGTATAGATATAACAGCCTCACCGCGCATAGATATAATAATCTCGCAACGTGTTGATATAATATCTTCGCAGCGTGTTGGTATAATAATTGCACAACACGTAGATATAATATCTTCGCAAGGAATTAAAGATTAAACCATGCCTACTCACGGTGAAAAACTGGCAGAATCTCTCCAGATTCTTCGAGAACTACAGGAGAGCAAAGGCTT
>QMOR01000178.1 GCA_003648285.1 Bacteroidota bacterium | reverse complement strand
GTATGTGTATCGACCTGTAGCACATCTGCGGGAATACTTCGAATTCTCGCAAAACGAGAGTATTCGGTTGTGATTTCATAAAGAAGTCTCTTAAATTGATCATCCCAACAAATCAAGGGTAAATCCGCAAGTTCCTGAGGATATGCATTCACCGTAGAGGAAGATTGTCATGTGGATAGTGAAATGGTGCTGACCTGTGCATGGAACCATTTTTTTACTACATAAACCAACCATTATGACAGCTTGTGATTTTCAACAAGCACTCTTCCAATTACTTCGGGAGAGAGCAACACACCCACGTGGACTCGTAAATGAACTCAGTAATGTCATTTACAAATCCAAACCCACTATCTACAAGAAAATGCAGGGCGACATCGGGCTCACGATGGATGAGCTCATTGCGATCACGCATCACTATCACATCGATATTGATCCCCTGCTATGTGAATCCCCATCCTTTAATTCTGTGATACTGAATCAGCTCAAACCGGGTCACGAGAAGGTACACGAGGGGCTGCTTTCGCAACTCAATGAATGGGCCAAAGAGCCGGACACAGAGATTCTTGTCGATGTAGCGGGTCCATTTATTCACAGTTTTAATTCACCAGGGCTCATCGCTTTTACACTGTTCAACAAGCAGATGACGCACGGTCCGGATGAGTACTTCAGCCTTAGAGAGGCACGCGATGATTCAACACTGCTATCGATAGCCAGCCGTATTGTAGGTGCGTACAGAGGTATAGAGCGTGTAGAATTCTGGCGACCACATGTGTTTGACCTTCTTCTTGCTCAAATTCTTCAATGCTTTCGCACGGGTCGTTTCAGTCAGCCCGAAGACGCAATCACGCTCTGTGAGATGGTCGGATCCTGTGCTGAACACTTGCATGAGCACTATAGATCCCGTCTGCATCGGACATCGAATAGTGGCCAGATATGCCTTCTCAATTGGGGGACCTCTTCAAATATGATTTGTGTGAGATCAAACCGCGTACACTATCTTTATCAGGGGCTTTGGTATCGTGACTGGACCTTGACACACTGTAGTGCAGTGTCAGAACGTGCCTTTCAGAGGCTCAAAAACTTGTACATACAGGAAAAAGCAGGACAAATGGACAACAGAATAAACGTCAACAGGTTTTTCTCGTTGCTACAAGGCAAAGTTCAACAAATGAGCCGTATCATTGAAAAACAACTCTAGGATTATCTGATATTGATCGAATGAACAAGCGCATAAAAACGGGATGTCTCTTTGGATCATTTAATCCAATTCACAACGGCCACCTGATGGTAGCCGAGTATATGGCTTCGCAGACAGATCTGGATGGTGTAGAGTTTGTCGTGTCTCCTCACAGCCCGTTTAAGGATCCGGACCTGATGTCTGATGAGCTGCACCGACTGGAGATGACGAGGCTGGCCCTGGAAGACAATCCCCTTTTGTCAGTAAATGACATTGAGTATGGTCTTGGCCGGCCTTCTTATACCATTGAGACGTTAACAGCATTGTCAATAAAGCATCCCGAAAGGGAGTATTCGCTCATCATGGGCAGTGATAATCTGGCCGGGATGAGGAAATGGAGGGATTGGGAAAAAATTTTGGACAGGTACAACTGTTATGTCTATTTGCGACCGGGTGCGCATCCTGGTGATCTGATACAGCACCGTGGTGTTGAGATCTTCGACGTACCATCCATCCACCTCTCATCTACATATATCCGGGACACACTCGCCAATGGCTACTCAACGAAGTACCTGATTCCCGGCAAGGTGCGTGCCTATATTGAAGAGCATGGGTTGTACAGCACAAATAATCCATGACAACCGCTTTTTACCAATTGTGATTTCTGAAACATGCATCAGTTCATGAGAAATGATGTAAAGACGACGTATCCATTTGCGATATCCTATGCAATAATGCCGGATGGCAATATCTTTGCCCCCTGACAGTTTAAGTTTTTGCATGAACACAATGAATTTTCGGTTTTTCGCAGTTGTAATCGCAATGATGCTGTATACAGGCTTGCATGCACAAAATGCGATTCGCATCGGTGAATGGCGGGCACATCTGCCATACAGTTCTGGTATTACGGTGACACAGGATGATGACAAGGTGTATTACGGATCCACATCAGGATTGCTATCTATTGACAAAGACAGCCTCGACGTACAGTTTTTTTCAAAAGTTGAGGGTCTCAGCGATGTTGGCATCAGCCTGATCAAATATCAAAAGGCTCAAGACGTCCTGATCGTTATTTACACCAATAGCAATATTGACCTCGTATTCAAAGATGGTGTCATTAATATTGACGACATCCTCACGAACAATACCATTGTGGGGAGCAAGAGAATCAATAATGTATTTGTCGACAATAGTTCGGTGGTGTATTTCTCATGTGACTTTGGTCTTGTGGAATTTAATTTAAATTCGACCAAGTTCGGCTTTACAATGTTCACGCCCATTCCGGTATATGATTTTGCAAAATTTGAGGAAGCATATTGGATTGCCACACATGACGGAATTTATCTTTTTGATGAATTTGAAACCGAACTGGTATCCAATTTTAATGCGTGGAAAAAGCAAGGCACAGAAGTGGGCCTCCCCGATAATTATCGAGCACAAGGTGTCGTGGTATATCGGGATAAATTAATTGTGGGTGCAAATGATGACGTTTACGCTCTTGAAGAAGGAGAGTTTTTATTTTGGGATACACGTGAAGGTCAGGCAATTGAATTTATGTCGGCTGATGGTGAGCACTTAAAAGTTGGTTTTGAGGAAAAATTCAACCAATTCAATGGGGCTGTACATTTTTATACCACAGAAGGCAAGGTAGGGGAACACGGGTTTGGCTGTTCAAAAAGGCCAACATATGCCATTGAGGATGAGGATGGCCGGGTTTGGTATGCCGATTTGACAAATGGTGTGCGTCTGTCAGGAAATTATAAATGGGGTTGTGACTTCCTGGAATTTAATACGCCATATTCCGGCAATGTAAGTGAAATAGCGATCAAGGACAATACAGTCTACGTCGCATCAGGTGGGGTGAGTGATAATTATAGCAATTTAAAACGGCCTGACGGTTTTTTCATTTTTGACAAGGGGGATTGGAGCTCGTACAACCGCGTGAATGTACCTGAGCTTCAGGAATTTGATCCCCTTGATTATTTTCGAATCCAACCCCATCCGGATCCGGACAGCCCGATCGTATTTATTGGCTCTTATTATTCAGGACTCATAAAGTATCACCGCACTGATAGTGTTTATACATTTTATGATCAAACCAATTCTGCATTACAAGGTGCAGTTGGCAATCCACTCCGCGAACTGGTTGCCGGCATGGCGTTTGATCGGGATGAAAATTTGTGGATGACATGCTACCTTGCACAGCGCCCACTTATTGTCATGACAAAAGACGGCACCTGGGACAATTTTTCGGTGAAATCCAGTACGCGTCTCGGTGAAGTCATCATTGATGAACGGGGATATAAATGGTGTGCGATCATCTCACCTTCAGAGGGAATACTGGTCTATGACGACAATGGCACGATCGACAACACATCTGATGACCGACAGCGGGTCTTTACCACGAGCAATAGCAACCTGCCGACCAATTCGCTGACAAATCTGGTCATGGACCGGTCCGGAGATATCTGGGTGGGAACAAGCAAGGGCCCTGTAGTATTTGATGGCGGCTCGAATCCGTTTGAAGGGAACAATCACGGTTACCGGATCAAGGTAGAGCAAGATGGTGTGCTCGCATACTTGCTGGGAGAGGAAATCGTCACCACGATTGCCATCGACGGCGCCAACCAAAAATGGATCGGTACACGTAACGGTGTTTTTGTGCAATCGCCGAATGGGGAGGTTGAAATCGCTACCTATAATGTCGACAACAGTCCGCTTTTGAACAATATCATACTCGATATCGCTATCAATCCAGTAGATGGGGAAGCATTTATCGGGACCGAATCAGGCATCATCAGTACAAGAGGAGAAGCTGTGGAAGGTGGAAAATTTCACAACTCAAATGCATATGCATTTCCAAATCCGGTACGCCCGGATTACGAAGGGCCAATTGCAATAAGAGGACTTGCCGAGGATGCTGCTGTAAAAATTACAAACGTCGCGGGCGTTGTGGTTTATGAAACCCGCGCCCAGGGAGGCCAGGCTATCTGGAACGGCAACGACCTTGACGGAAGGAAAGCACAGAGTGGTGTATATCTTGTATTCAGTACGACCGAGAACACATTTGACAAGCCGGATGCACTGGTCACCAAGATTTTAGTCGTGAATTAGCCCTTGGCGGCGAGTACCGAGGCAATCACTTCCTCATAATATGCCTCGTATTCGGGGACTACTTTGTCCACGTCAAATATTTGAGCCCGTGCGAGAGCATTCTTCCTGAATTTGCTCAAAAGTTCGGGATCCTTGAGAAGCAGAAGTGCATTTTTTGCCATGTCATCGACGTCGCCAATGTCACTTAAAAAACCGGTTTCCCCATGAATATTTACTTCGGGCAGACCACCGGTATTCGTCGAGATCACAGGCACTTCACATGCCATAGCCTCAAGTGCTGCAAGACCAAAACTCTCGGTTTCAGAAGGGAGTATAAATAAATCAGCAATTGCGAGTAGTTCCTCGATAGCGTCCTGTTTTCCAAGAAAACGCGTGTGTTGGCATGTATCCAATTCACGGCAAAGTTCTTCGAGGTGTAGCCTTTCGGGACCATCGCCGATCAGAAGAAGCTTGGCGGGGACCTCGTCGACGATGCGTTTGAAAACATGGATCACGTCATCGACGCGCTTCACTTTTCGAAAATTTGATGTGTGTACCAGGATGCGTTCACCATCAGGGGCGATTGCTTTTCTGAAGTGATCCTTGTTTACCTTTCTAAATCTCTTGAAATCGATGAAGTTGTGAATGACTTTAATTTCCTTCTTAATGTCAAAGTATTCCAGCGTTTGCTTCTTTAACTGATTTGAAACTGCTGTCACACCATCAGACTTGTTTATACAAAATTGGACCACCGGGGCGAATGACTGATCGTGTCCGACCAGCGTGATATCAGTACCATGCAAGGTCGTAATCGTGGGAAGGGTGATGCCTTTGGACTCAAGTATCTTCTTGGTGAGGTATGCCACATTTGCATGCGGAATCGCATAATGTACGTGCAGGACGTCCAGTTTTTCGTGTATCACGACATCTACCAGCTTACTCGCAAGAACCGTATCATAAGGCGGATATTCAAAGAGCGGGTACTCAAAGCTCGACACTTCGTGGAAAAACAGATTCTCGTGAAAGTGGCTCAACCTGATCGGCCGCTTGTATGTGATGAAGTGCACCTTGTGGCCCATGTCGGCCATGGCTATCCCCAACTCGGTGGCTACGACCCCACTCCCACCAAACGTAGGATAACAAACGACTCCAATATTCACAGTGATTCCTTTTTTGTGAATGTAGTAACAACTTAGGGGATATAAGGTTGAAAATGTCGGTATATGGAGTACAAATCCCAAACTCCAAATTCCACCAGGTGAGTTCTTCTCTGAGGGATCCTTCGGATTGAACTTACTTACTTAACTTCAGGGCCTGACATGCAGATCAATCTCATCACGGATATCCCTGACTACAGGGCGGCTAAGTTTCCCGAAGCAAGCTTTGTGGAATGGACAGGAGATGTGCACGTCAGGATCACGGCTCAGGCATTTGTCGACAAGATATCGTATTACATCAGGCTGTTCTCGCAGTATGACATAGGTCCGGGGGTGCGTGTGGCGACTTACACTCAGTCGACCAGAATTGATATGATTGCCGCTGAATTTGCGGTGATGCGCCTGGGCGGGATAATCTGCCCGCTTCACTGGACCTCAATATCGGCAGCAATACAAAGTGCTATGCTGAATATAGCCCCGCAGTTTTGCATGGTACCTGATGAAAAACATCGGCACATCATCGAGTCACTTTTCACGTCACGAGCACCGGTCACATCACAAGCACCGGTCAAGTCACGAGCACCAGTCACTTCACGAGCACCGGCAGAAATGGTACAACTGGATGTCCTCGACGGCAGTCCCGTCACCGGTGAACTACCGGCACGACAATCTGAAAAAGCACCCGCACTGATCATAAGCACTTCCGGGACGTCTGGTGATGCAAAGGGCGTATTACTGTCTCACCAAAACCTCATATTCACTGCACTTGCCAGTGCGGCTGTCGTTCCGATCAACTCACGGCACACGTTGCTGAGTTTTCTTCCTGTTTCTCATATTCTGGAGCGTACCGTACTCTACAGTTCCATGTTACTAGGGGCAGAAATTCACCTGGCGGACAGTCCTCGTCACGCATATCTCCTAACCAACAGGGTCAAGCCACATTACTTTACGGGAGTGCCCCGCAATCTTGAGAGGACGTTTGTACGATTCAAGCATGCTTCAAACAAACGCGGGTTCTTCACACGTCAGATCTTTGCATGGTCACTGCGGCAAGGCAAGAGGGGTTCTGGCTCATTATCTATAGGGATTGGTCCTGCAATAGCAAGGAGGTTTGTACTTCGCAAACTTCGGCGTCTGTTTGGCCGGCGCATCAAAGGGATCCTCGTCGGAGGAGCGGCCATGAATGCAGATATTATGCGTTGGTTTGACATGGCAGGTATTAAGGTGAGGGAGGGCTATGGACTATCGGAGACCTCCGGGGTGATCACACTGAATCGCTTCACGCCGGGAGAGTATAAATTCGGAACGGCCGGAAGGGCATTGCCCGGGGTAGAAATAAAAATCGAGCTGGCCGCGGGAGATGAGCATGGCCAGATCATGGTGCGGAGTCCTTCGCTCATGCTGGGATATATTGTTCGTGGTCAGGTTGAAAAAATCAAGACTAAAGAGGGGTGGTTTGCAACAGGCGACACAGG
>QMOR01000177.1 GCA_003648285.1 Bacteroidota bacterium | reverse complement strand
TTCACTCCAATCTTTTCCATTTCTTCCAAAGAAGACCCCATTTGTTCTAATTGCCAGGCAATGACATCTTTAAAATCATCGTAGTTAAAGTGCTCATGCAAGCCCAGTTTCTCACCTATTTGCTTTGCCATCCACCAGGCCGGTTTCGAATTGTATTTTGGTTCTACTGCTGGCATCCGCAAAGCGATAGAAGGCTCTCTGTTTGTGGCTGATCTGATACCGTCATAGCGTTCCAGATACGTACATTCAGGCAACACAACATCTGCATACCCCGTAATTTCCATCGGCATGGTATCCATCACTACAATAAACTCGACAGCCTCCATCGCCTTCTCGATCATTGCACGTTGCGGCACGGTATTGACCAGATTGGTTCCTGCAATGAACCATCCTTTCACAGGATACTTATCATTCTCACCAGGGATAGAAGCTTTTATCACCTCACTCGTGATGCCCATTTCAGCAAATGGATATTGCTCGCCAATTTCTTTCCATCCCCATTTTGGATGTGGATATGGAGGATGAGGGAATGTTGGAACTTTGATTTTTTCTTTGAAATAAAATCCACCACGCGCTCCCCATGATCCCAATAGCCCATTTAATATCGCTATTGCTCTTTCTCTTTGAGAATCATCACCATACCATGTCACATGCCTTCCAGGGTGAACAATTGTTGCAGGTGCCGCATTTGCCATCGCCCTGGCCGTTTTACGGATGTCATTTGGCTTGATTGTCGTAATTCCGTACGCCCATTCAGGAGTGAAATTTTTCACATGCTCCTTTAATTCGTCGAAACCAAATGCGTACTGCTCAACATATTCTTTATTATAAATATCCTCATAGATCAACACATGCATCCATGCAAGTAGCAATGCAATATCAGTGGATGGCTTAATTGCCAGCCAATGTTTTGATTTACTTGCGGCGGTAGAAAATCTCGGATCAACAGTAATAATTGTGGCACCATTGTCAATGGCCTCTGCCATCTCCTGCACCTGTGTATTGTGCATATTCTCACCAATATGTGCACCTATCAGTACGAGGCATTGGGTATCTCTGATATCTGTAGGCTCGGGAGATCCTACCCATGATCCAAAAGTTAACCCAAATCCGGTTTCTCTCGGCCCTCTGCATTGTGCATAGGCAGGTTCGGCTACAGTGTCAGACCCAAAAGCCTTAAACAGGTGTTCCAGGTGACTTCCAGGTGAGCCATGCTTCAACAGTGCCATACTCTCAGCACCATACTTCTCCTTGATCCCCCGCATCTTTGAAGCTACCAATGTCAGGGCCTCATCCCAACTCGCCTCTCTAAACGTATCTATCCCGTCGACCTTCGTTCTGATCAGCGGTGTTTTCAAACGATCCGTATCGGAGTACATTCCCACGCCACCAGTACCTCTGGGGCAGAGTCGACCATTACAGTGCGGATCCGAATCATTCCCTATCAGCTTTTGAATGTTGTTATCCTCGTCCGTATAGGCCCATGCCGCGCATTTCCAGAAACACACCTCACAATAGGTGGCAGTTCTCTTTAGGCCCTTTGCTCCTTTGACCAGTAAGCCACTGTCTGCCAGCGTATTAAAGCCCATTGAGCCAAAAGCAGATGCTGAAAGCACAATGCCGCCAGCTCCCAAGGCAGAGATTTTAATGAATGATCTCCTTGAACTATCCATAAGCTATATATTTAGGAATCCTGGTTTACGCTGATCCGACAAAATTTCTCAAAGCAAAATTATGATTCCAATGATCCGGTCAAGATGATGCCAATCATATGCTGAAATGACACGGCTCACAAGAGATTACCTATACGACACCCAATCGCAAATCAGAAGTTTTTCAGGAATAAAATAATGTAGCTTTACTTTAAAATATAGAAGAGTGCATTCTCGTAAAAATATATTTAGCAGAAGAATTAAACCATTATTTATTATTGGACTTTTAATACTGGGTTTTATTCTTCTGAAATGGTTCGTTTTTGATTCGTCGCATGAGATTAAAAATCAACAAATTTCTGTACTAAATGCAAGCGAGGAGTCGTGTTTAAATTGCCATATTGTAAATACAGGATTCTCCCAATATCACAATCCCCAATTGATCGGCTGCGTGAGTTGTCATTTAGGCAATCCACATGAAGCAGATAAAGAAGAGGCTCATGAAAGTATGGTACTTATTCCCGGAAATTTATCTGATGCAGATCAGACCTGCGGCAAATGCCATCCAGATGAGTTAAATAAAATCAAACATTCCCTGATGACGACCAATAGTGGGTTAGTGGCAGTGGATAAATTTATTTTTGGCGAAGCCGATTCCCCGGATCATTCTTATGACATTAGAGATATTCAATATTCAGCTGCTGATCAACATTTAAGAGACCTGTGCGCAAATTGTCATTTGGGGGCTGAAAAAAGCGAATTCGGTAAAATCACACAACTGAGTAGAGGAGGCGGTTGCAATGCCTGCCACTTAAATTATTCTGATGAAGCTATTTTTGAACTTGAAGAATATTTAAAGTCAGGTAAAAAGTATTTGCCTAAAGTGCATCCTTCAACAGATATATTCATGAGCAACCTACATTGTTTTGGATGCCATAGCCGATCGAGTAGAATTTCAACAAACTATGAAGGTTGGCATGAAACTCTTTTAGACATAGATCACATTGCAAATAAAGATGGCTTCAAAGTGTTTGAAGATGAAAGAGTTTATAGTTATGAAGGAGAAGATGTACATCATGCCGCAGGTTTACTTTGTATTGATTGTCATAGTTCGCATGAAGTAATGGGAGATGGCCAGGATTATTTACATGCGGAAAAGGCAGTCTCCCTAAACTGTGCAGATTGTCATTATAAGCACAAACCAAATACCATAGCTTTTGATGAACTTGATACAGAATCTTCCCTGGTATTTTTACATAGAGATTACAAGCACGTGGATAAGAGAATATTGATGGTCAATAAAGATGGGCATCCACTGGTAAATACATATGTAGATGAAAATGAGGACGTGTTTTTAATTGGTAAAAAGGATGGCAAAATCCATCCTGTAAAAAGACAAAGTGATGTTTGCTCACGAGATCATGCGCATCAATCGATAAGTTGCTCTGCCTGTCATGCACAATGGGCTCCCAGGTGTATAGGATGCCATAATACTTTTGATGAAAATTATGAGAACGGATATGATCTCTTGGACAAAAAATATAAGACAGGGAGCTGGGTAGAGCACGTTTATGAATTTTCAGCCGATATGCCGGCAATGGGTGTGAGAGTAACTGATAACGGCCGCGTGATAGAACCGGCGATACCGGGCATGATCATGACGATTGATCACGAGAGCTTTGATAAGAATTCAATAAATAAAAGCACTTTTCACAGGCTTTACGCGCCGACCTCACCTCATACCATTGCAAAAAAGACCCGTGATTGCAAATCCTGTCATTCCAATCCTGCGGCAATTGGATATGGGCAAGGGCAGTTAACATATGATATTTCAGCGGGTCACGGCAACTGGGTATTTCAACCCGTTTATGAAATGAATCCAGCGGATCATTTACCTGAAGATGCCTGGATACCATTTTTAATACAATCTCAGGCTAAAATCGTTTCCACCAGAACAGATTTCCGTCCTTTCACGGTTGAAGAGCAAAAGCAAATTCTCTTGGTCGGTGCATGTTTAGAATGTCATGGTGATGATTCGGATGTCATGGTGCAATCGTTAGAATCGGGCCTGACCCCTTTGCTTTTAAAATTGAGTGACGCCTGCATATTACCGAGAGAATAAATTACCCAAAGGGCTCCTTCGGAGGTAGATGCCACATGAATGTGTTTAGTCCCCAAGTGCATACGACTGGTGCATTCTTTAGGCTGTTGAGGGTGTATGTTGTCAAACGAAAGTGGAGAGCTGCAAAAAACCTACGTCGCACTTAGTCAGCCAAGGGTTTATCTTTACAGTGCCACAATGCATGATGGTACGATCCATCAAGGCAAATTAGTTATAGTTGAGTAATGCATACGTTTGCTTGTAAAATATTGAATAGGGGTGCACTTATAGGTGCATCCTTATTTTGGGTGCTACTTTTAGCTGGCCAGGAGACGACTTTTAATGTACACTACCATTTTGGTAATGCGGTAATTCAACCAGGAGGTGTGCACGAAGGGAGTGATGGATACTTATTTGTGGGCAAGGCTGTAGATACGATTGATTTCAATAGTGGCTGGATTTTTGGAAAAACAGATTATTCAGGAATTTCATTATGCGAAAAACGCTTTTATGACTCTACTACTTTTCAAACCTTTACATTTTCGGATATTGTCGATTTCCGTGATGGTCAATACTTGACAATAGGGAACGTCAGGTTGGTGAATCTATTGGCTGTCGTAATTAATGAGAATTGTGATACCATACTTACTAAAAAGTACAGTATTTCTAATCCTGGGCAAGATACAATCCGGAATATAAATGTTAAAGAGACTCGCAAATTGCATGATGGCAACTTTGTGGCAATTGCGACCGTAGGTATGAAGCATTCTAATAGTAGAGGAGGGGTGTTTTTATTTGACCAAAACCTAAATCTTGTTTGGTATGATATCCACACTACCAATACAAATCATCGTTTCAGTTTTGACGAGATCGTTGTTATGGAGAACTCATTGCTTCTTTTTGGCAATGAGGACGATGGGTACGAAAACTTCTATGATTCGAATTTTGTTGCGCGTATGACACTCCACGAATATACCTTTGATGGGACGTTGATTAATATCAAGAAGACAGAATCTTCACATCTATGGCGAAAAAGATTCGGAGTATCGTTGACACCTGATGGAACTGGCTATCTGACCTCAGCCTTTCGTGGTAGACCGCTTTTGATACGTCCGGAATTTAACTGGTGGGGGGTGGAATGGTCTCCTTCTATTCAAAAATTTGACAAAGATCTCCATCTGGTTTGGGAAAGGCCGATAGGCACCTTGTGGTCCAGATGGGCTGGAAGCTACTCGGCACAAGTCGTTGCAACTGATGAAACTGGAGTTGTTGCAGCAGGTGAAGAATTGGTTGAAGCCACAGATTCATCATATGCTTACTGGGCCGGGATGCTGACGAAAGTAAGTTGGGACGGGGATAGCATTTGGTCACGTCGTATTGTTGCTGATCCAACACTCGATTCAGAAAACGGGGTTTTTGATCTGGAGACTACATCTGACGGAGGCTACATCATGGCAGGAATGGCCGTGTTTTATGAGGGTTGGCCAGCACTTATTGACCAGCATCTATGGCTTGTCAAGACCGACGGGTACGGGTGCGTAGTGCCTGGTTGTCAGACCACTAGTACAACGCAAATTGCAATGAGCGAAGATTTCAAACCTTTAATCTATCCCAATCCGGCTTCAGAACACACTAATATCTACGTAGGTTCATTGGCATCTACCGAGGAAATACAAGTAGAAATCATAGACGCCTATGGTCGCCTTGTGCATACCATACAGAGCGCAATTGCTGAGACGACCTACATAGTGGATGTTTCCGGCTGGAGCTCCGGCATGTACGTTTGCCAGTTTCGTATAGCGAAAAGAGTGGCCGGAAGGTCGAAATTGATGATTGTACGCTGAGATTTTTATTCCACTCCTCCCTTCTGTGAACGGCGACGAAGTAATGTCCTTCAGTGCCTTTTTGTGTGCCGAAGTATCTGATGAATCTGTATTGTACAATTATCAGCTTCCCGAGAAAGGTGTCAGTTTCCTGCGAACGGCAACCACTCAAACTCGGATGTATGAAGCATTTTGACATTTTTCTTAATAAGTAGATGCCTGCTTCTAGAGCAAATTTGTGCTCCCCACACCATGATCGATCCGTTCTTTGGATAAATAATTGTCCTTAGACGGTGCAGCTTACTTACCGGGTGACCACGGGACTTGCACCCACTATACGTACGCCATGCCTGGCGCACAACAAAAAAGAGCAATAAAACGTATCTAATTACGTACATAATAAGTAACTTAGTATTATGAAGGTGATAAACTATACGGAACTTAGATTGAACTTGAAGCATTGGTTGAACTCTGTTGTAGATGATGTCGAAGAGGTGATTATCAAGAGAAAAGACCATAAAGATCTGGTACTCATATCATTAGATGAGTATAATGCGTTGGTGGAAACCAATTACCTGTTGTCCGGAAAGAATCGTGAGGTTTTGCTGGCATCGATTGACGAAATCAAGGCTGGAGATGTCGTGCGTCAGGAATTGATTGAGGAATGAAACTGGCTTGGTCACCAAGGGCGTGGAACGATTATTTATTTTGGCAGAAGACAGATAAGAATAAACTGAACAGAATAAATGCGCTCATCAAAGATGTCATGCGCACGCCATTTGAAGGGATAGGAAATCCCGAGCCATTGAGACATGAATTGCAGGGGTTTTGGTCGAGAAGAATCGATAGAGAACACCGGCTTGTGTACTCCTTCAAAGGAAAAGAAATATTAATTGTTGCTTGCAGATATCACTATTAGTATGCAAATTCCAGGCAATGTGCCACCTGATTCCGTTTTGAAAAAGTTCCTTTAATTTGCTGCATTGTAGACCCTATTGGTCAGGAATGAGTAGGTCGCTTTGCTCCGGTTTAGGTGGGTCACTTTGTCCGGATTTTGCACCTGTTTGTCTGATCACCAGGAATTCGCTTGCAGCATTTGGATACACTTGAAATTGTCATTTCGGAGGTCTAAACTCCATATTTACATGCAATTTGGAGTTTTGAGGTGAAAAATGCTTACTTTTCAGGGATGTATAAACGGCAATTCACTGGTTCTGGCGACAAGAGTTTTTTCATATTCGGTCCTCGCGGAACGGGCAAGACAACGTGGCTCAATCACAACTACCCAGATGCCATCATGATCGACCTCCTGTCCTCCGAGCTCTATCGTCGTCTGAT
>QMOR01000176.1 GCA_003648285.1 Bacteroidota bacterium | reverse complement strand
GCCTCACACGCGCCAGCCTGGTTTACAACGGCACCAACTAAAGCGGCACCGAAGGCTCTCGCACTCGCCGGTCTGAAAGTTTCTGACATAGACTACTATGAAGTCAATGAAGCATTTGCAGTTGTGCCGATGGCTTTCGAGCATGACCTGAATATCGATCACGCTAAAGTCAATATCAATGGCGGAGCGTGCTCACTCGGGCATCCGCTTGGAGCGTCAGGTGCTCGCATCGTTACATCTTTGCAGCATATACTCACTCAAAAAGATGCAAAATTCGGTCTGGCAACTCTTTGCAACGGAGGTGGTGGTGCAAGCGCGCTGATCATTGAGCGCGTATAAACAGCTCACTTCCCTTTCCCCTGCACGAGCACCAAAAGTGTATAAAAAAGAATCTTGATATCCAGACCTACTGACATATTCTCAATGTAAAGAATATCAAATTTGAGTCGTTGAATCATTTGCTCGACATTGGAGGCATAACCATATTTCACCTGGCCCCATGATGTGATACCGGGTCTGACTTTAAGAAGGTGCTTATAGTGTGGAGCCTCCTTCATGATTTTTTCGATATAATACTCGCGTTCAGGCCTGGGCCCAACAAGTGACATATCCCCTACCAGCACATTCCAGAATTGAGGCAACTCATCAAGTCTGAATTTTCTCATTACAGCACCCCACTTGGTTACCCGATCATCAAGCTCATGTGATAATTGCGGGCCATCCGTCTCCGCACCTTCCCCCATCGAACGAAACTTATAAATATAAAATGGTCTGCCATTTATACCTATTCTTTCCTGCTTAAATAAAATGGACCCCGGTGAAGAAAACCGGACCCGAATTCCCACATAAAGATATACCGGGATCAGGATAACGAGCATCAGCACACTGGCAACAATGTCAATAAGTCGCTTAAGCAGGTATTCCCATTTTGGCATCAAGCCACGTTCAATTTCAATTAAAACGGCACCGTAGAGATAATTCATCTTTACCGTACCAAGCATGATATCGTACATATCCGGAATGATCTTCACAAGAATGCGCTCGTCGTAGTCAAACAAATGGTTGAGTATTTGTTCGAGTCTGTCATGCTCTGATGTCTCAATCGCGATGATTGCTTCTTCTATATCATATTTCCCGGTAATCTCTTTAAGTTGTGCGACACTACCCAATCTCGGCATCCACCTGCTGAGGCCATTTTTGCTTTTCCCATTTGCATCGACAAATCCAATAAACCGATAGCCCAGGCTTTTACGCAGATTTGATATTTCTCTATATAAGTCGACGGCTTTCTGATTCCCTCCGATTATAATTGTATTGTAAGAAATCTTGCCTGACTTAAGTCTTCTACTGGCTTTCGTCAGGATAAACATCCTGAGACTTCCCGTCAGTGTGAAGTGCAAAACAAACAGCATGGCGATCGACGAGTAGTATGTTGACTTGTCTGTAATCTGATCATCAAGTATCAGTGTGAAAAATATGATCAGCACTCCAAATACTGACAAAAAGAATGTCCGCCGCAATGTCGCATATCTCGAAAGCCGATAAATATCTTTGTACTTATCAAATATCCAATAAAACAATACCCAACTCAGCGGGACTATAAAAACACCATACCAGAAATTTGGGTCATCAAATACTTTAGAGGAAATCTCTTTCCCTTCCGCATTCGTCCTATACAGATAGAAACAAACCCACGCGAGTGTCGCGGAAAAATAATCTCCGCAAGCATAAAGAAACATATGAAATCTTCGACGCTCCTTCATTGGTCAACGTGAACTACCTTAAAATTGTCTAAATAAATTTCAGACACTTCATTATTCGAACTGTGTATGGCAGTTATCAATATCTGATAAGCAGGTAAGTCCGAAGCAAACAAACTTGGCGTGAGCTCAAGGTACATTTTATTCCATTCCTCCTTTTCACGCAGGCCTAAAATGATCACCTTCCCCCCGGGTCCACTCGGCGATACACCTACAAGCCCCACACCGAACTCAACGTTGTTTTTGTAATTAAACTCCAGAAAAACAGGAGAGTTATTTGTGGGCAAATTCTCTATCACAGGCAAACTAGCCACTTCGATATAGAAATTCGCACTGTCAAGTCGTATGTACGCGGAATGCATGCCTTCAAAGACGACTGATTCTGTGACAACAACCTTCGTTTCAGGATTGCCATCCAGATCATCTATAAAGGCATTTGAAGTCTCAAAATCCTCAATAAAAGGGAAGTTTGACGCTTTGATATACTCTGTTTTTGGCTTAATAGAATCTGTTGTTGCTGGTGACAAGTCCAGATTAATCTCATACCTGTCATAAAGCGGATAGATATCAGGTGTAGAAACAATCCCGTTCACCTTAATCCCTGGGAAAACCAAAATTTCCGTGTTTCCTTCAGCGATCACAGGTACGTCAGCAGGAAGTGAATAGGCACCTAAAAATTCTCCGTCAGCATAAAACCATCCCTCCGTAATCCGTTCTGAAGCAGTGCCCTGACTCGTCGTAGTGCTGAGGTCAAAATTGTCAATATGTACATACGCCGGTATAGGGCCGTCAACTTCACAACCTACCAGACTGAGTAAAAGCACCGATACGGCGATCAGCCAATTATAATATTTTGGCACGACTGGCACTGACATCAATAGCTGTTAAAATTTGTTGAGCAATTTGCATAGACTTGAGTGCATCCCACAATGTGACATCAGGATCTCTGTCGCTGATGATTGCATCGTGAAAGCTTTTTAGCTCCTCAAGAATAGCGTTATTGGGCTTTATTTCCGGTTGAACAAGGTGAATCCACTTTGAGCGCTCACCAAGCTCTATCTCAAAGGCATTCTCGACATCAGGTGACTCGTCGAAGAGCTGTACGATCTCCGTTTTCTTCTCCAAAAAGTCTACACTGAGATACGCATCGCGCTGAAACATTCTCAGCTTCCGCATATTCTTCAGACTAATGCGACTTGCTGTGAGGTTTGCAACGGCACCATTTTCAAACTCTATGCGCGCATTGCAGATGTCCGGTTGGTCACTCACTACCGCCACCCCACTCGCCTGAACATTGATTACAGGATATGGGATCAATGCGACGAGGATGTCAATATCATGAATCATGAGATCGTGCACAACACTCACATCGGTCCCACGAGGATTGAACTGTGCCAGACGATGACCTTCCACAAACATTGGATGCGGATTGTGCTTCTGCACAGCCTGAAATGCGGGATTGAAACGCTCGACGTGCCCCACTTGCACTTTAACACCAGCAACACCCATCAGCTTACCCAACTCCTCCGCCTGTTCAACGTTCTCTGTAATTGGCTTCTCCGTAAACACATGCTTCCCCGCCGCGATACCTCTCTTTATCAAATCATAATGGGCAGGCGTTGGCGCGACGATATCTATCACATCTACAGCTGCTATCAACTCCTCGATTGAGTCAAAGCTCCTTAACTGATGCTGCTCACGCACGCGCTCCTGCACCTCTTTGTCCGGATCATAAAAACCCACCAGGTCATATATGTGGTCAAGCTTTTTAATACAGGTCAAATGGATTTTCCCAAGATGACCAGCTCCCAAAACTCCTATTTTCAGCATATGCTCTTTTACCTGAAATACATTAAAATGGATCCAAATACGATTGTAACGACAATAAACACGCTCGCCATCAACACGGAATACCTCAGGTATTTTGAAAACCGAAGTAAGTCCACTTTATGGTCAGGGTATTCTTCAACAACTTCATTCATTTTGGCAATCGAAAATATTGCCCCTGTCGCGAACTCTACTCCATTTCTCGAAAGGTTGTGAAAACTACGCACTACTTTGATCCTGAAATACAGATTCAACAGAAAGAAACCTGTAAAGAGCAACGCCACAAAAGCCAATAACAATCCTACATCGTTCATCTGTTGTGCTTTAAGGGGCGGCAAGATAAGGCAATTTAAGTAGGTGGAAAATCTTAGCTTGCATGCTCTTTGTTTATCTCTGATTTTGTTCATTTCCTTACGAAACTCCTGTTTAATGAGACTGGTTTTTACCGTGCTTTGTGCCTGCATTGGCCTTGGGGCAACTTCCCAATCAAACAATCTAGCATACTACCTACCTGATGTGAGTTACGATTCTTCCGTACCGTCACCTTCCGATTTTCTTGGTTATGACGTAGGTGACTGGCATGTGTCGCATGACCAGCTTCGATACTACATGGAAGCCCTTGCCAAAACTTCTGATCGCGTCCATATTGAGGAATACGCCCGCACGTATGAAAACAGACCTCTCTTGCTACTGACCATTACATCTGAGCGCAATCATCGCAGAATGCGTGAAATCCTTGAGCACAGACAAATGCTTACCGATCCATCCGTTTCTGATAGCCTCAATCTCGAGGATCAACCAATTGTGATCTATCAGGGATATAGTATCCACGGCAATGAAGCCAGTGGTGCAAATGCAGCTTTACTAGTAGCATATTATCTCGCCGCCGGGCAGAGTGCAGAGATCAATAATTTGCTGGACAATGTGGTGATCCTGCTCGATCCGAGTTATAATCCGGATGGTCTGCAAAGGTTTTCTTCATGGGTCAATACGCATAAAAATAAAAACCTGACTTCAGATCCAGCCGATCGGGAATACAACGAGGCCTGGCCACGTGGTCGCACAAATCACTACTGGTTTGACCTGAACCGTGACTGGCTGCTGCTGCAGCATCCCGAATCGCGTGGACGAGTTGCCAATTTTCACAAGTGGAAACCCAATATCTTGACAGATCACCACGAAATGGGCACAAATTCAACCTTCTTTTTTATGCCGGGTGAACCAACACGTGTCAATCCCACTACTCCAATTGAGAATCAACAGCTCACAGCGGCTATAGGTGCATATCATGCCAAAGCACTTGATGCCATCGGGTCCATGTATTATTCACGTGAGGGATTCGACGATTTTTACTACGGAAAAGGCTCAACCTATCCTGATGCCAATGCGTGTATTGGAATATTATTTGAACAAGCCAGTGCACGTGGACATCTGCAGGAAACAGTGAATGGTCTCTTGAGCTTTCCATTTGCGATCCGCAACCAGGTTGCGACATCCCTGTCCACGCAAAAAGCTGCAGTAGGATTGAAAAGCGAACTGGGAGATTTTCAGAGAGAATTTTACAAGGGCAGTCGCGATCTGTATCAAAGTGATTCGATAAAAGCATATGTGTTTGGCGAGCAACTTGACAGGGCCAGACTCTATGCATTTATTGAAGTATTGCTCCAGCACAAAATAGAAGTGTACGAGATAGATGATGAGGAACAAGATGAATTGGAGTTTATTATTCCGATGCAACAGTCCCAATACAGAATGGTCAAAGCCATTTTTGATCAACAGGTTGAGTTTGAAGACAGCCTGTTCTATGATGTATCTGCCTGGACTCTTCCCCTGGCGTTTGATATTCATTTTGAGGCGTTGCATGCAGATCGATTTGCAGAGGGCCTCATTGGCGAAAGGCTTGTGATCGAACCATATAAGACTGGAGTAGTCAAAGGTGGTCGCTCAAATTACGGATACGTCATTTCATGGAATGATTACTACGCCCCAAAGGTGGCATATGCATTGCTCGACAAAGGCCTTGTGGTCAAAAGTGCTCAACTGCCATATACAGCACGCACGGCAATTGGCGATATCGAAATGTCTCGCGGCAGCCTGTTTATTCCGGCTCAGAATCAAACATCCGATCCGACAGATATATTCCTCATCATGAACGAACTCGTCGAGTCCAGCAAGGTTGATATCTACAGTCTTACAAGTGGGAATTCGGCAAAGGGATACGATATGGGGAGCAGCTCTGTGAGACCTCTTCAAAAACCGGAAGTGCTACTGATGGTTGGGCCCGGTGTGAGTAGTTACGAAGCGGGTGAGCTATGGCACCTATTTGATCAACGGTATGAAATACCTGTGTCAAAGGTGGAAACCGGATCGCTCGGCAGGACTGACCTTTCAAAGTACAATGTGATTCTCATGGCTGGTGGCAACTATAGCAGCATTTCGAATGGAGCTACTGAAGCGATCAAAAAATGGGTGCGTAACGGGGGTACGCTTGTGACACTGAGGGGAGCAATTAAATGGGCATCCTCAAAGGGTCTGATAAATGCACGTCGTGTAAAATCAAAAGATGAACCAGGTGATGAATCGGCTGAGCATTCCACACGTCCCTATGAAAGTGCGCGTCGGGATCGTGGCAGCACCGTCCTGGGTGGAGCAATCTTCGAGGTAAAACTGGACTTGTCACATCCTTTGGCATTTGGATTTGATGACGAAAATCTTGCTGTGTTCAGAAGAGGTACAGACTTCTACGAGATGACTGAAAATATCTATGCTACGCCTGCGAGTTACACGAGTGAACCTCTCCTTGCAGGGTATATCAATAAGGAAAACCTGAACAAACTGGCAGGTACGGCTTCGATTCTCGTAGGAGGATTGGGACGTGGGAAGGTCATCGCATTTGCTGACAATCCTTCGTTTCGGGCATATTGGTGGGGCACTCAAAAGCTGATTGCAAATGCAGTCTTTTTTGGCTCTACGATTAGCGCAAGCACTGTCGAATCTCCGCCTGCGACAAAAGCCTCGAAACAGAAGTAATCGAAATCGGGTAATCAGCTCAGCGATGCAATAGCGGCCCTACCATCGGCAAGTGCTTTATCGATACCTGATGGATTTTTGCCCCCAGCTGACGCGTAGAATGGTTGTCCACCGCCACCGCCTCCGATAGCTTTTGCCAGCTCACGTATGAGATTTCCAGCGTGCAGCCCCTCTTTGCCAGCGATACCTTTGCTGATCCCAACATGCAGCTGGGCTTTCCCATCAAGTTCAATTCCGATCATCAAAACTGCATTTTCCATCATATCCGTGATCTGATATATGAGGTCTTTGACAGCTTT
>QMOR01000175.1 GCA_003648285.1 Bacteroidota bacterium | reverse complement strand
CTCAAACCCACGAATTTTCTTCTCAATCGATGACGTCGAAAAGCCTTCAAGAAATGATAGCACAACGACCTCGCCACCTAATGCACGTACATGATCTGCTCCGACGATATCATCAGGATTGTAATCGCCTCCTTTTACGAGGATATCGGGATTGAGGAGATGGATGAGTTCGGCAGGTGTATCTTCATCAAAGACGACAACCGCATCCACATATCCGATTGACGCCATGACATGCGCCCTTGAATCCTGACTGTTGATCGGTCTGTCCGGTCCTTTGAGCCGCATCGTCGAATCATCAGAATTCAAACCGATGATCAGGCGGTCACCCAATTCTGCGGCTTGCTCGAGATACTGTACATGTCCCTTGTGCAGGATATCGAAACATCCGTTTGTGAATACGATGCGTTCGTCCTTTTCGCGCCACGCTCCGCAGAGCTGACTGGCCTGTTCCCAATTGACGATCTTTTGATTGATTTTCACGATTTGGTGCGATTGAGCAATGGCAACATCAACAGAGCAAGTAGGCCAAAAGTAATATTGCAAAATAATTGTACTGAAAAATACAAGATATTGGCGAAGCTGAACGCATCATTTCCCGCCACACCGTACAAGGCCAGTGCTGCCATCACCATTGCGTGATACGTACCCATACCTCCCGGTGAAGGAAAGACGATACCCAATCCCCCAAATACAAATGTCATCAGAGCTGCCAGTCCACCGAGATGCTCTGTCGGGCCGAATGATGCAAAACACATCCACGTCATACTGTAATACGACATCCAGATCACGACAGAATAGAAAATAAAGAGCGGCATATTTTCAACGTTTCTGATGCTCTTGATCCCCTCCCAAAACCCCATCAAAAATGTACTAATCTTGCCATATATCGCGCTACTCATGATTTTTTTTCTCAAAAGCCACAATACACCAAACCCGATTGCGGCAACGATGCCCAACTGCCAGATTAAATCTCCGGACAAGCGTGAATCTTCAAAATTCTCCTTGAGGAAGCCAAATATGACATTGAATTGCAGTACAAAGGCGAGGAACAATGCGAATAATAGGCTGATCACATCGACGGCGCGATCCACCACGATTGTTCCAAGGACTTTTTCGACAGGCTGCTTTTCATATTTCGCCAACAATGCTCCTCTCAACACCTCTCCGATACGTGGAATACTGAGATTAGCCATGTACCCTATCATGATTGTCCAGAAGGAATTGCCGTAGCTCACTTTCATTCCGATACCCTTCATCAGCATTTGCCAGCGATGCGCGCGGGCCAGGTTGCTCACCATAAAGGCAAGGAGAACCATTCCGATCCAGAAGATATCTACTGAAAGGAAATCTGCCTGAAGCTTTGCCCACAGACTGCAGGATTCTTCGGGAATACCCTTGAGTACGCAGTCGGCCTGGTACATTTTGTCCTGTCTTCTGAATATCCAGATCAGAATACCCAGACCGATACTGAGGAAAACAAGGAATTTCAGGATGTTTTTGAGTGTCTTGTTCAAGGCGAGGTTGCTTGTTTTGAATTCAGCGCGCAAATTTACGGGTTAGTGTTGACAGTTGGTGGAGTTTTAGCCACGAATTATCATGTTATCAATGAGCCTGACATCTCCTGCCCAAACTGCTACGCATGCCACTATAAATTCATGTGCCGCCGGATCTTTCACTGGCAAGAGTGTGATACCATCAGCTATTTCAAAATACTCTGGTCTGAAATCAGGGACGGTGAGAGTTTTCATGGCCCTCTCACGGATGTCTGCAACCGATTTCTTATCGATATCTTCTTTTGCTTGCCTAAGTGCTTGAAAAATCAGGGCTGTCTTGTCACGCAATTTCGGATCAAGCATCCGGTTTCGCGAAGACATCGCCAGGCCGTCACTTTCCCTGACAGTCGGACAGGTCACAAACTTCACTGGCAGATGATAATGGCTGATCATGTGCTTGACGATTGCAGATTGCTGAAAGTCCTTCTGCCCCATAAAAAGTCTTTGCGGATTGACGATGGTCAGCAAACGATGCATGACCTGTGCCACACCCCCAAAATGTCCCGGGCGAAACTGCCCCTCCATCCGCTCGTCCAGGCCATCAAAGCCCAATTGCGGATCCGGCTCCGCACCATTTGGATAGACCTCATCGACAGAGGGGATAAATACAATATCGCAATGATTGTCATACAGTTTTTTGATATCGTCCTCAATTGGTTTTGGATATCTGGTCAGATCGCCCGGATCATTAAACTGTGTCGGGTTGACAAAAATAGATACCACGCTGTGATCGCACGCATCATTCATCTGCGTCACTAATGCCATGTGCCCCTCGTGCAGTGCGCCCATTGTTGGCACAAATCCGATTGTTCCGCCTTCAATGCGCAACTTGTCAAGATGCTTTTGGAGGCCTGAGATATCACGGTAGATGTACATGGGCGCAAATGTAGGAATACTAGGCAGAGTGAATGTTCGCTATAGATGCATTACTAGGATATTGGCCTGAGATAACAGGTGAAATCCGCAGCCAAAAATCATTGTCAATTTAGTACAAACAAGTATTAAGTTTGCGTCGATGATCCAGCTTCTTATCAGCAGTGCAGTATTGAGTGTCCTTCACTCGATAATTCCAAATCACTGGCTACCGGTATTGGCCATTGGTAAAAAGGAATCATGGAGTTTGAGCAAGACCACCTATATCACATTTATTGCAGGATCTGCGCATGCTCTGAGCACGATATTGATTGGATTGATCATCAGTGCGTTGGGTGTTACGATGGGAAGCCAGGTCGAGACATTTACGCATTGGATAGCGCCGACAATTCTCATCCTGATGGGGGTCTTCTTTATCTGGCAACACTATCGCCATCATCACTTTCATCTGCATGAGGTAAAGCACCGTGAAGAGACGTCACAGTTCAGGATCGTGTTTTTTTTGGCGCTCGCGATGTTCTTTTCTCCTTGTCTTGAGATTGAAGCATTGTATCTCATGGCGGGCAGTATCAGCTGGCAGGCCGTCTTGTACATGTCCATCATTTATCTAGTGGTAAGTGTGAGTGGCATGGTCATATGGGTACACTTTGCGTACAGAGGTTTGCAAAAATTTGATTTTCATGCTATTGAGCATAACGCTGGAATTATTACCGGCGGAATACTCGTACTCACAGGCCTTCTTTTCTTTTTCTTCCATTAAATGTGCAGCAGATGACAGGTGAGAAAAAAGAAGCAGATGCATTGCAAAACGCACCGGAGTGCTGTGATTCTGACGTGGATGCTATCCTGGCTGAAGTGCATAATACAGAGCGGAAAGGCATTGGCATGTTGAGTAAGAGAAAGGCATCCGATTATAAAAAATATCTCCCGTCTCTTGTCAGTTTTGTCCTCCTCATTGCGGGAATTATTGCTGACAATGCATTTGATTCAGATTTTTTCAAAGGTCCAATTCGGCTTCTTTGGTATGGTGTGGCCTATCTACCTGTCGGGCTTCCTGTGCTTCGAAAAGGCTTTGTCCTTATCACCAGGGGCAAGGTATTTACTGAATTTTTCCTGATGAGTGTGGCCACGATTGGGGCATTCTTTATCGGAGAGTATCCCGAGGGTGTGGCTGTCATGTTGTTTTATACGATTGGTGAATTATTTCAGGATGACGCAGTAGATAAAGCCAAGAGGAGTATCAAGGCATTACTCGATATCAGACCCAGGGTAGCAAATGTCATGCGGGGTGGCAATTACACGTCCGTTTCTCCGGAAGAAGTTTTGATTGGCGAGGTCATTTTGATTAAAGCCGGCGAACAAGTAGCGTTGGACGGCGTCATGCTGTCGGACAGAGGTGCATTTAATACCTCGGCGCTCACAGGAGAAAGCCGGCCTTCTACGATTGCAAGGGGAGAACCTGTTCTTGCGGGGATGGTCAATACGGGCAAGGTGACGGAGGTCAAAATTATCAGGAAGTACGAGGATAGTTCGCTTGCAAAGATTCTTTACCTCGTGCAGGAGGCGACGCAAAAGAAGGCCCCTACTGAGCAATTTATCAGGAAGTTTGCCAAAATATATACGCCCATCGTGGTATATCTGGCAATTGCATTGGTATTTCTGCCGTACTTTTTTGCAGAGACATATGTTTTCGAAGACTGGTTGTACCGCGGGATGATATTTCTTGTGATTTCATGTCCATGTGCATTTGTCATTTCGATTCCTTTGGGATATTTCGGTGGTATCGGTGCTGCTTCGAGACATGGCGTGCTGTTTAAAGGTTCGAACTACCTGGACCTGATCACGAAAATCGATACGGTCGTCATGGACAAGACGGGGACTCTGACCAAGGGGGTCTTCAGGATCAAGAAGATTGATTCCGGATTATTCGACGAGACAGAATTTATGAAGTTGGTTGGGGCGCTTGAGAGTCATTCGACGCATCCGATTGCAAGGGCCGTGACGGAATATACCGGACGATTAGATTTGCCTTACCAGGTTGTGGATGTAGAGGAGTCAGCGGGTCACGGATTGAGTGGGACAGTGAATGGAAAAAACGTATTGGCAGGCAATCAGCGTCTCCTTGAGCAATACAACATTGACATTGACCAACCAGATGAGCGTATCGTGGACACAGTAGTTTATGTCGCAATCGATCATCGATACGCAGGGTATTTTACCGTTGCAGATGAGATAAAGGAGGATGCCTTACAGACAGTCAAATCACTCCATGCATTGGGCATACGGGACGTGATCATGCTTTCGGGAGACCATGAAGAAGTGGTACGGGAAGTAGCTACAGAGTTAGGCCTGACAACGGCATATGGCGGATTGCTTCCGGAAGACAAAGTCGAAAAAGTAGCATCGTTGAAGGCCGAGGGCGGACGCACGATTGCCGCGGTAGGTGATGGGATCAATGATGCACCGATATTGGCGATGGCAGATATCGGTATTGCGATGGGTGGTCTCGGTAGTGATGCGGCAATCGAAACAGCCGATGTCATACTGCAGACCGACCAACCTTCGAAGTTGCTGACAGCGATCTCTATCGGCAAGGCGACGCGAAGGATTGTGTGGCAGAATATCGGTTTGGCGTTTGGCGTCAAGCTCGTGGTATTGGTACTAGGGGCTTTTGGTCTGGCAACAATGTGGGAGGCTGTGTTTGCTGATGTAGGTGTGGCGTTGCTTGCGATTCTGAATGCGGTGCGTTTACAGAGGATGGAGTGGGAATGATTATGTCACCCCGTTGAGGTTTGATTTTAGGGGTTGGATCCCGGTTATTATTATGTCACCCCGTTGGGGTTTGATAATGGGAGTTGGATGCCAGGGCTATTATAATGTCACCCCGTTGGGGTTTGATTATCGTTACTGGGTGCCGGTTATAATACTGTCACCCCGTTGGGGTTTGATTATAGGGGTTGGGTGCCGGTTATCATTATGTCACCCCGTTGGGGTTTGATAATGGTCTTGGATACCGGATGTTTAACTGCTTTTTACATGCGCATGGGCTTCGGACAGAGATGCACTCCTTAACGCTGTAACCGTTATTTTTGCGAGCATAATTACTACAACATGTCCGAAGTGCCATCTACTGCGAATGCTGGTGCGGATTCGCTCGAATCGGCAGGTAAGCTGCTCTGCTTCCATTGCGGAGAGGACTGCCCTGATGATCAGATCAGGATTAAGGACAAGGCGTTTTGTTGCGAGGGTTGCAAGATGGTATATGAGATACTGAATGCGCACGAACTGACGCAGTACTATACCATCGATGACCGACCGGGTATCAGCAGGCAAAAGGAGGGCAAGGTCCAATACGGCTGGCTGGACGATGTGGAGATCACAGAACAGCTCGTCGACTTTAAGGACGACAAAATCACCCGGATCACTCTTCAGCTCCCGCAGATTCACTGTGCATCGTGTATCTGGCTACTCGAGCATTTGTACCGGCTCCAACCGGGTATCGTTCACTCGACTATCAATTTTTTGAAGAAGGAGGCATATATCAGTTTTGAGCATGACAGTGTCAGTCTCCGGCAGGTGGCAGAGCTGCTTTCAGCCATCGGGTATCCGCCACAACTCAATCTGGACAGCCTCAGTGAAGATCATAAAGTAAAAGCTGTCGACCGGACTCTGTATTATCAGTTAGGGGTGGCTGGATTTGCGTTTGGCAATATCATGCTGCTCAGTTTTCCGGAATACCTCGGACTCGGAGAGGGTCGGTTTCAAACCTGGTTTGGTTATATCAATATCATGCTCGCTCTGCCTGTGCTACTTTTTAGTGCGAGACCATATTTGCTATCGGCATGGCACGGGCTGCGGGAGAGGCATCTCAATATAGATGTGCCGATCACGTTGGGTGTTCTCACATTATTCATCAGAAGCGTCTTTGAAATCCTCCCGCATTCCGGGGCTGGATATCTCGACAGTCTGGCGGGCCTTGTATTCTTCCTGCTGATCGGGAAGTGGTTTCAGCAGGCGACATACCACAGGCTATCTTTTGAGCGGGATTACAAATCATATTTTCCGATCGCGGCATCGGTGATGACCGATGATGGGGAGCAGTCGGTGGCAGTAAATAAACTTGAAGTCGGTAGTACGATAATTGTCCGCCACAAAGAGTTGATTCCTGCCGACGGAATCCTTTTGAGAGGCAAGGGATATATCGATTACAGTTTTGTCACTGGTGAGTCCCAGCCAGTCGAAATGAAAAGCGGTGAGAAAATATTTGCCGGAGGGCGGCAGATGGGTGATGCTATTGAGGTGACCACCGTCAAAAAAGTCTCCCAAAGCTACCTCACACAACTCTGGAATGACAGCGTCTTTGCAAAAGAAGACACCAAACAAGGGGCAAGCGACCTGGCAGATGCTGTCGGCAAAAAATTTACATATGTCATACTCGCCATCGCATTGGTAACTCTGCTCTACTGGCTACCAAAAGATATCGGATATGCAGTCAATGCATTTACGGCGGTGCTGATCATTGCCTGCCCATGTGCCGTT
>QMOR01000174.1 GCA_003648285.1 Bacteroidota bacterium | reverse complement strand
AGTTGACATTGCTATTTTTTCAAAAAAATATACTCATATAGGTTTTTAGTGCTTCACGAAGCTGTCGAAGTGCACGTCCCATATGGCTTTCTACAGTTTTCACTGATATATTTAAAGTTTCTCCAATCTCTTTGTAGGAGAGGTCTTCATACCTGCTCAGCTTGAATACCTCTCCACATTTTTCGGGTAATGCTTCTACAGCCCTATCCACACTTTCTTGCAATTCGCCAGCTATGACCTGTTCCTCGCCATCCGGATTGACATAATTCGCAACCTCAATGTTTGTCTGTAGTTCTTGTTTGCGCAGCACAGTTCGCTTCTGCGCCAATGCTTCGTTTATGGCCATGCGCTTCAGATATGACCTTATATCACCCTCGATGTGGATTGTATCGCGCTTCTCCCATAACTGGATAAATACCTTCTGTGCGATGTCCTTTCCCTCATCAGGATCACCGGATATGCGCTGACCAATGGCGGCCAGTGTCTTGAAGTGGCTGTAAAACAGAGTTTTAAGTGCGTCGTTGTCATCGCGCTTAATTCGCTGCCATAGCTCATTATCCTCGGTGTGTCCAGTGTTCACTATCTGCGGACAGGTGTCCGGATTTGGTAACACTGCAAGTTAATAAGGAAGTCGCCGGGAGTTTAAGGTAATCGACAAAGTCGTGGACTTAATTGATAATCAATGATAACAGTGTGTCCACTTATGACATGTTTAAAGACGATTCGTGTCCAAGGGACTCCTTTGGAGAAAATTCGTGTAATTCGTGGCAAAAAATACTCTTACAAAACTAAGTACATGCCTTATATCACAGATTGCGGTTTAAGCCACTAATGTCACGAATTTTCACTAATCAGTATCTTTATTTACTGCGGAGGGTGATTACTGGACAGATCATTTCTTCCATTGAAATACCTCCATGCTGGAAGGTATTCCTGAAATAATTATTGAAGTGATTGTAATTGTTCGGATAGAGGAAGTACCTGTCTTCTAATGCAAAAATATAGGACGAAGATAAATTGGCTTTCGGAAGCATTACGTCATCTGGATTTCTGACTTCCAGCACATCCTTTTTTTGATATTGCAGACTTCGGCCCGATTTATATCTCAGGTTTGTCGTTGTATTCCGGTCACCAATCACTCTTGATGGCTGCCCAACTCTTATAGTCCCGTGATCTGTGGTGATAATTAATTTAATATCGCGCTCAGCAAGTTTTTTGAGTGCACTCCACAACGGTGAATGCAAAAACCATGATTTGGTCAATGACCTGTATGCCGTTTCATCACCGGCCAATTCCTTGAGCACTTCCATCTCTGTCCGTGCGTGTGAGAGCATATCAATAAAGTTGTACACAATCACCGTGAGGTCATTATTCATAAAATTCAGTGCCTGATCATCCAGCTTGCGCGCATTGTGGACGTTGGTGATTTTATGATAATCCCATTTTATTGATTTACGCAGTCGCTTCTCAAGGAGCTTGCCCAACAGGTCTTTTTCGTGATTATTTTTTCCTCCTTCTTCAAAGTCATTGACCCACCATTCAGGATAATGTTTTGCAATCTCATTTGGCATCATCCCGGAGAATATGGCATTTCGGCTGTACTGTGTAGAGGTAGGGAGAATACTTATAAACGTCTCTTCCTTTTCTATGCGAAATAACTCTGTTATAATTGGTTTTAGAATTTTCCACTGATCAAATCTCAGATTGTCGAGCAGAAGCATGACCGTTGGCACATCGTCTGAAATCTCGGGAAGCACATACTTGGGAATGACATGCGGCGACATTACCGGATCCTTATCGTCGAGATTTTTAATCCAATGCAAATAATTCTTACTCACAAATTTTGAAAACTCTTTATTCGCCTCCTGTTTTTGACTGGCGAGTATCTCGCGCATTTCCTCGCTATCAGACGCATCAATTCTCAATTCCCAGGCAATGATACTTTGATATACATTCTTCCAACCTTCGAGATCGTTTACGCTATTGATTTCCATCAGGATGTTTCGAAAATCCTGCTGGTAATCAGAAGACGTCTTTTCACGAACAAGCCTCTTGTTATCAATAATACGTTTTAGCGAGAGCAGTATCTGATTTGGATTGACAGGCTTGATAAGGTAGTCGGTGATCTGAGAGCCAAGCGCATCTTCCATGATATCCTCTGCCTCATTCTTGGTGATCATCACAACAGGCAGATCGGGATGGTCCGCTTTTAGTTTGGCGAGTGTTTCGAGGCCGGTTAACCCCGGCATGGATTCATCCAAAAACACGATGTCGATATCACCGTGCGCCTCAAACTCCTCGAGGGCATCGTATCCATTGGTAACAGTAATGACTTCGTATCCCTTTTTCTCCAGGAAGAACAGTTGGGGAGTGAGCATGTCTATCTCATCATCGGCCCAAAGAATTTTAACTTTATCCATGTTGGTTTGACTGGCTTGTTGTGTACTAAATGCTGTTGCGGTCATTTTGTGAAGTTTCATACATGAACGATATGAATGCTTCGCTTATTTTCGCAGAACAGAATGTATTCTTATGACTGTCAAATTTAGACTTCTACGCTCAAACTTTCAGATCGGTGAATAAAAAGAAAATCCTCAATGATCCGGTATATGGATTTGTGACAATACCCACCGAACTGATATTCGACCTGATCGAGCATCCATACTTTCAGCGACTGCGAAGGATCAAGCAGATGGGACTTTCGCACTATGTATATCCCGGGGCACTTCACACCAGGTTTCATCATGCCCTTGGAGCCATGCACCTCATGCACCGTGCAATAGAAACACTGCGCACAAAGGGTGTTGAAATTACTTCCGAGGAAGCTGAAGGGTCACTAATGGCCATACTGCTGCACGATATAGGGCACGGACCATACTCTCACACACTCGAGGGTCTGCTCCTGAATTGCTCACATGAGGATTTGACTCTCCTCTACATGCGACAGTTGAATGTAGAATTTGACAATCGACTCGAGATGGCAATTTCCATTTTTGAGGGGGCGCATCCGAAAAAATTTCTCCATCAGCTGATCACTGGTCAGCTGGATCTGGATCGCATGGACTACCTCAAGCGCGATTCTTTCTTTTCCGGCGTAACTGAAGGCAATATCGGGCATGACCGGATCATCACCATGCTGGACGTCCGTGACAATGAAATCGTGGTAGAGCAAAAGGGCCGCTATTCGGTCGAGCAGTTTCTGATGGCGCGCAGGCTCATGTACTGGCAAGTGTATCTGCACAAAGCCAGTCTCGCCGCCGAACGCATGTTGCGGCAGCTCATCAGACTTACACGTGTCGCATTACAAGAAGGAAAAAGTATACCTGGCATGCCCCGGCGCCTCGAGTCGTTCCTCATCGGCCATGTCAATCCATTGAAGTCTGACAATCCTTCCACCATTCTTGATGAATTTTCCAAGCTGGATGACGTCGATGTCATTTTTGCGCTAAAAACGATCGCCGATTCTGATCACAAATTGCTGTCATATCTTGCAAAGAGCATCTTGCAACGCAATCTCTTCCACACCCAGTTTTTGGATACGAGGGCCAGCGAAGGATATATCGGCAAATTAGCGTCCAAGGCAGCTGAACACCTGGATCTGTCACTTGAAGACGGGGCCAAGACCATCATTGAGGGCTATGAATCGATCCCTACATACCGCACTGGAAATGATGAAATAAAAATGCTTGTGAAGTCCGGTGAAGTACTACCACTCTCCTATCTTCTTGAGTTGCGCCATGATGCTGTGACGGAGACGCATTTTTTGTGCTTTCCGAAGGCGATTCGGGGGAGTTCGTTTTAATGGGGATTAACTCACCCCAATCCAATTACTCAACGTACTTTTGCAGCCGTTAAAAAACAAAATATGTTAGCTCAAACAACAACTATCCTCGATCTCATTCAGCAGGAAGAGGATCGCCAGATCAATGGCATCGAACTGATTGCTTCTGAAAACTTTGTAAGTCGCCATGTCCTTGAGGCCATGGGGTCGTGCCTCACAAACAAGTATGCCGAGGGATATCCCGGCAAGAGATACTATGGAGGCTGCGAGGTTGTGGATCAGATAGAACAGATCGCGATTGACAGATTAAAAGAGTTGTTTGGAGCTGAGTATGCAAATGTCCAACCTCACTCTGGGGCTCAAGCCAATGCGGCTGTGTTTCTGGCTGTGTTGCAGCCGGGAGATACGATCCTGGGGTTTGATCTTTCACATGGGGGGCACTTGTCCCATGGTTCGCCGGTCAATTTTTCAGGTAAAGTATATCGTCCTGTGTTTTATAAGGTCAAGAGGGAAACCGGACTGGTCGATATGGACATGGTACGGGACCAGGCGAGAAAGGAAAATCCGAAACTGATCGTCTGCGGTGCGTCCGCGTATTCAAGGGATTGGGACTATAAGGCATTCCGCGAAATTGCGGATGAGGTAGGTGCACTGCTCATGGCGGATATCGCACATCCGGCCGGTATGATTGCGGCGAAGCTTCTCGACGATCCACTTGAGCATTGCCACATCGTCACGTCGACGACGCATAAGACACTTCGTGGACCAAGAGGAGGTATCATCATGCTTGGCAAGAACTTTGACAATCCGTGGGGCCGTTTGACGAGAAAAGGAAATACTATCAAGATGTCAGCTATCATGAATAGCGCGGTATTCCCGGGTATGCAGGGCGGACCACTCGAACATGTCATTGCCGCAAAGGCAGTAGCATTCGGCGAGGCGCTTACAGATGGATTTGTAGACTACTCAAAGAAGGTACGTGCAAATGCACAGGCACTCGCCGCTGCATTGACGGACAAAGGATATCAACTAATTTCTGGTGGTACTGACAATCATCTCATGCTCATCGATTTGCGCAACAAAGGCATCACAGGCAAAGCGGCTGAGGAAGCACTCATCAAGGCAGACATTACGACCAATAAGAACATGGTTCCTTTTGATGATCAATCACCATTCGTGACTTCGGGAGTCAGACTTGGCACCTCAGCGATCACGAGTCGGGGGATGGATCAGGACGATTGCCGTCAGATTGCCACGTGGATCGACACTGTTGTTACCAATGCAGGAGATGATGCTGTGCTTCGGACGGTTAAAGATGAGGTAGTCGGATTTGCGAAGGGATTTCCTTTGTATCCGGAAGTTTAAGGCAGGGACTTTGTTGGGAGTGAGCGTCGTTTTTGGAATGATTGGACCCAACCCCTCAGGTAAGCAGCCTTAGTAAGGCTCAATTATCAAGCTCAAATTCAATTATCAAGGGATGATAGTTGAGAGTATTGGCAGCTATGCATCTTCAAAATGTAAAATGCTGCAAAAAGGCCCCTTCGGGATAAAATACCACAAAGAAATCCCCTTGGGATAAAAGCCTCAATTGCATTAGGACTACCTTATTGGTGACTGCTGTTAAAGACCTTGAAAATTGAATTTGAGCTTGCTAATTGATAATTCAACCCTACGGCACTTATCTCAATACCTAATTTCAACAAGGTGCAATCCATGTGCCGGCGCACTCTCTGATTTTTTGAGTTGGACCTGATCGTCAAGGGCCTGACGCAATGCTGCAAGTGATAATTGATGACGACCGACCTGGAGCATCATCCCTACGATGAGTCTGACCATGCCCCGGAGAAATCTATTGGCTGATATTTCGAATGTTGCGCTGTGTTGATTACACGACCATGAAGCTTCTGTTACATCGCACAAATAATGAGGGGTATCAGATCCCTTTTTGCAAAATGTCTTGAACTCTTTGCGCTCCTTGAGCATTTCGCCGGCTTCATTCATTAGATCGAAATCCAATTCACCGGGATAGCGATACTCATGTGCGATGTGCTGGCGCAGAGGTTCTTTCCGCAGTGAAAGATTGTACTTATACGAGCGGCTAATCGCGGAAAAGCGTGCGTGCATATCATCATCGACCAACTTTACATCGTAAAATGCGATGTCGTCGGGCATGAATCGATTCAGCTTGAACATGAAGCCTTCGGGCAATTCTTCCTCCGCGTCAAAATGAAAGAAATACTGCTGGGCGTGTACTCCGGCATCTGTTCTTCCACATCCGACTATTTGGGTTTCATTGCGCAATACTGTGCTTATCGAGCTTTCGATGACCTCCTGCACGGAGAGTCCATTGGGTTGACGTTGCCAACCGACATACTTAGTCCCCAGAAAGGCGGCTTCTACAAAATAACGCACACGCAAAGATGCCAAAAAGCAACGCTCCTGACCTAATTGCTTTAATAAGTCATCGCCGATACTATATATCTCAGCCTAACTGCCCGAATCCTTTCAAGAAATGATGTTCAGGGAAAGCCCACATTGATGTACGTCAACTATTGTCCTTAGCACCAATTGAGCCGGCATACATCCATGCGGCTCCGGCAAGGGCGAGATCTTTAAGCAGATTGGACATTGCTGCCTGATTCATCGCATCTTCCATGACCATTGGGAGGTGAACGGTCAATACCGTCAGTAACATAAAAACACCGAGCAAAAATGTGGCGAGTTTGTCTTTCTTCCCGATAATGATTGAAACCGCTGCAGCCAAAAGACAAGCACCGGTGACATAGACCCAAATTGCACCTCCGGGTATTGGTACCATTGCAGCCATTGCATCAGCACTCATAAAGTGAAAAAAGCCAAAAATCGCGAAGGGAATTGCGAATAAAAATCTTCCCAAGGTCCGCGTCAACCAGTTCATTGCGTTTGCCAGCCCACTCATAGTTTTGTTTTATAGTGATTAATATATATAGCTCCTTAATATATGAAAAAATTGTGACTGTTGAGGGTGCAAATTGGGGTAGTGTTCTGACAAGGACTGTTTGCGCAATCCATAGATGGATAGAGTTAAACCAGTAGAGTAGAGAGAGAAGATCAGCGGCATACGACGATATTACGTCTTCTAAGCCAGAACCTTCCCTCCCCCTCATCAAACCGTACGTGCGGTTTTCCCGCATACGGCTTTCCTGTAGTGTT
>QMOR01000173.1 GCA_003648285.1 Bacteroidota bacterium | reverse complement strand
CACCGAGGATTCATTGGCTTTTGTGAGACAGCCCGGAGAGTATTTAAATTGCCTGTTGGTTGAACAGCCGAATGAGAACTTTGGCCACACCATTTTGCGGCAATTTTTATTCGACGCATTTAATTATTATAATTATCAGGCATTGAAGTCGAGCAGTGACGAAACTCTTGCAGCAATCGCCGCAAAGTCGTTTAAGGAAGTATCATACCATTTGCGGTTTAGTTCAGAGTGGGTAATCAGAATGGGAGACGGCACGGAAGTGAGTCGCAATATCATGCAAACGGCGCTGGAGGAATTGTGGAGATATACAGGAGAATTGTATACGCCTACTGAGCTCGAGTTATCTCTGAGTGAAGCAGGTATCGCACCGGATTTTATGGAACTTGAGAAAAATTGGAAGGAGAAGGTTGAGGATGTTCTACGGGAAGCAACTTTACATATTCCAGAGACCACCTACATGCAATCCGGAGGCAAAATGGGTATTCACACAGAACATATGGGTTTTATTCTCACTGAATTGCAATATATGCAACGCACATATCCGAACTTGCAATGGTAGGCTGCTCAAATTGAATTCTGACTCAGCTTATCACAAATCACAAACAAATGGCTCAACTCAGCACATCGCAGATCTCCGAAGAAGAAGTATTGGCCATCCTTGAAACAGTACCAGACCCTGAAATACCTGTCATCTCTATTGTTGATCTTGGGATCGTGCGCAGAGTCGAGGTTGTGGAAGGAAAGATAGAAATAGACCTGTCGCCGACATATTCCGGTTGTCCGGCGCTGGATGTGATACCGATTCTCGTGCACGAGGCCTTGGCGAAATATGACATTCTGAATGCCACTATCAAGAATGTGATATCGCCCCCTTGGACGACAGACTGGATAAGTGAAGAGGGCAAAAAGAAGCTCACTGCATTTGGAATCACTCCCCCAACTGCACAAACGACTGATCCCGAAAGCCTGATTCCACTAGACGAGAAGATTGTTCCCTGCCCGCGCTGTGGATCAAAAAATACCACACTCATCAGCCGGTTTGGATCGACACCTTGCAAGGCGGCATTTAAGTGTGACGATTGCCTGGATCCTTTTGATTACTTTAAGTGCCATTAGATTTTAGAGCTTAAAAAATGAAGGGATTGTGGAATGATCGTTATTCGAAGAAGGAATACGCATACGGTACCGAGCCAAATGCCTTTCTCAAATCGCAGTTATTGAAGTTGCGTCCAGGAAAAATCCTCTTCCCGGCGGAAGGAGAAGGCCGGAATTCTGTTTTCGCAGCAACTCTGGGATGGGATGTTGTGGCATTTGACAATAGTACTGAAGGCAGACGCAAGGCTTTGGAGCTCGCAACAAATCGCGCTGTGACAATTGACTATCGTCTGGAGAGTTATGACGATTTTGAGGACAGAGCCGGGACGTATGATGCCATTGGTCTCGTGTTTGCTCACGCTTCAGCAGCACACAGAGCGTCGTATCATCAGAAATTTATTCAGCTTTTGAAGCCTGGTGGCAGAATCATCCTTGAAGGCTTCTCTACCAAGCAGTTGGGAAATACCTCGGGTGGCCCAAAAATAATCGAGATGTTATTCGATGAGGCTATCCTGCGAGATGATTTTGGCTCTTTGACTGAAATCGAAATCACCGAGGCCGATACTGAGCTCAATGAGGGCGTCTTTCATACTGGCTCGGCGTCCGTGATCAGATTAATTGGTACGAAGTAAGCAATTTTTAAGTTAAAATTTACTCCTTTACCCAAGTAGGAATTGTGGGCGTATATTGTTGCTGAAATGCTTAAAAGACTAAAAAACATAGGGCCGGGCGCCATGGTAGCGGCGGCATTTATTGGTCCGGGGACAGTCACAACTGCCACAATTGCCGGTGCGAGCTATGGGTATACACTTTTATGGGCCATTCTGTTTTCTATCATTGCGACTTATCTCCTACAGGAAATGTCAGCGCGTCTGGGCGTGATCGGTAAAATGGGTGTAGGTGAGGCAATTCGCAATAAAATAAGCAATCCTATTTTCAAGCTCTTTGCATTTGCCTTGGTCGTTGGAGCAATTCTCATCGGGAATGCAGCCTATGAAGCAGGAAATATTACCGGTGCTGTGCTGGGCTTCGAAAACTATTTTGACGCCTCTTCTTATCCTGTCAATCCACTTGTCATCTTCCTAGGCGTTGTCGCCTTTGCTCTTCTATTTAGTGGGAGGTATAAACTGATCGAACGTTCGCTTGTCATTATGGTGAGCGTAATGGGGGCTGTCTTCATACTATCTGCCATCATGCTTAAACCGAACATTTTGAGCATTGTCAAAGGATGCTTTACTCCGGAATTACCTCGTGGCGCATTGATAATGGTAGTTGGGCTCATTGGCACGACCGTTGTTCCATATAACCTGTTCCTGCATGCATCGTCAGTCAAGCAACGGTGGTCTGGCCCCGAGGATTTGAAGCTTTCCCGCTGGGATACGCTTATTTCCGTCGGCCTGGGAGGTCTGATTACAATGGCTATTCTGATTACCGCTGCAGTGGCGTTTGAAGGTCAGGACAAAGTCGTAAGTGGCGCGTCGGATCTTGCGGAGCAACTTTCACCTCTACTTGGTAGTTGGTCTACTCTGTTTATTGCTTTTGGGTTTTTGGCCGCCGGTCTTTCATCGGCTGTGACGGCACCTCTGGCCGCAGGATTCGCTACGTCTGAATTAATGGGATGGAAGGGTGGTTTGAAAGGACGGAATTTCAGAATGACATGGATGGGTGTTTTGCTTGCGGGAATGATATTTTCTTCCTTGGGTATCCGACCTACAGAAGTGATTCTGTTTGCACAAGTGGCAAATGGATTATTACTCCCAGTCATTGCCGCATTCCTTCTTTGGATTATGAATGATCGCAACATCATGGGTAGTTACGTCAATGGACGCCTGACAAATATATTGGGTGTTCTTGTTATTTTAGTCACACTGGGATTGGGCCTGAAAGGGATCTTGTCGGCGATGGGGATGCTCTGATGCGTGGTGCTGGGTAGTTAGTATCTTAAAGTGTATTGATAAGAAATCA
Organism: Bacteroidota bacterium; assembly: GCA_003648285.1. Lineage (GTDB taxonomy): Bacteria > Bacteroidota > Bacteroidia > Chitinophagales > Saprospiraceae > B8-G4. Next base: position 3,938 of record QMOR01000173.1, on the reverse strand, counting down.
ACAAGTATTTTCAATTGAAGCAACTCGCGATAGACATCAACTGCGACATGGGAGAGAGCATTGGTCAATTAATAATTGGCAATGATGAGGCAGTCTTTCCTTACATCACTTCATGCAGCATTGCTTGCGGATTTCACGGAGGCGACGAGGTACATATGAAACGTACCGTAATATCAGCCCTGGCCCGGGGAATACGAATTGGTGCCCATCCCTCCTACCGCGATCTCGAAGGGTTTGGTCGACGGGAAATGCAATTACCACCACAAGAGTTAAGGTCTATTATTAAATACCAGGTATCCGCGCTCAAAGAAATCACAGAACGTCAGGGAGGTAAACTTGAATATGTCAAACCACATGGGGCGCTTTACAATAAAATCGCAAGAGACAAGACTGAAGCTACGATTGTCTATGAGGCGATTCAGGAGATTGATCCATCTCTGTGTGTGATGGGATTAGCCGGGAGTATTGCCGTTGATGTGGCTCGCGAGCTCGGCATCCGGTTTATTGCAGAAGCATTTGCCGACAGAACATACGAAGCAGATGGAACACTAACGTCTAGGGCTGTAAAAGGAGCTGTCATTTCTGATCCAAACAAGGCTGTGGCACAAGTCCTGTCAATCATTCTTGACAAACAGGTTGAAACCACCAGCGGCAAAAAAATACCCATATCCGCCGATAGTATTTGCATCCACGGAGATAATGAGTCCGCTATTGATATTTTGATTGCACTGGAGGATGCATTGAATAGTCATCCTATGACCAAGAGAAATCATCCGTCATGACAATTTCACCCTTTGGAGATAGTGCGGTCCTGATTAATTTCGAGCAAATTATTGATGCAAAAATAAATGCCCGTGTTATCGCTTTGTCAAATACAATTATGTCTGCGATGATTGAAGGCGTGACATTCTGCATTCCTGCATACTGTTCTATCACCGTCGGATTTAATCCCGGGCAAATTAAATACAGTGATCTTGTAAAAAAGATAAATGCTTGTCATTTAAATGACACTGACCATATCGCAAAAGCAATACCCCGAAAAATCAATATTCCGGTTTGTTATGATGAGAAATTCGCTATCGATCGTGCTTACGTGATGCATCAGACTGGCCTCTCATGGAAGGAGATCATTGACCTCCACACATCGATTGAGTACAGGGTATATATGCTTGGATTTATTGCCGGATTCGCATACATGGGCACATTGCCGTCGCCGCTCCAATGCAGCCGTAAGGATACTCCACGGATGGACATTCCGGCAGGAACTGTCGGTATCGCGGGATTGCAAACCGGCATCTACCCGACCAGGGCGCATGCAGGGTGGCAATTGATCGGGCGTACGCCCATTCCTGTATTTGACTCAAAAGCAAAAGATCCATTCTTGTTTCGAGCCGGTGATATGGTTCGGTTTTATGAAATAGACCGTGAGAAGTATGAGGCGACAACAAAGGAGGTTGAGTCGGGTAAGTTTGATATGAAAAACTTCGTGAAGCGTGGATAAGATGTTAGAACGCTCAGAACACTTGGAATGCTTAGAACGCAACTATTTATTTCCACTCAGGAAGAATGAAATTTCACTCTGAATTGAAATGTGATTAGCATGCATAAAACGACACTCGAATTTCTCAAGGCCGGTCTCCAAACGCGCATACAAGATATGGGCCGTCCAAATCATCGGGCACAAGGCGTGTCGATCGGTGGTGCTCTGGATCAATCGTCTGCGACCACTGCCAATAGAATCACGGGCAATGACCCGGGTTCGCCGGTATTAGAAATTACGATTCTGGGGCCCGGCATTCAATTCACTGGTGACGCATGTCTCATCGCAATTACGGGCGCCGACATGTCTCCTACCCTGGACGGTAAGCAGGTCGAGATGTACAAGCCTATTCGCGTCGCTCCAAATAGCATTTTGGCCTTTGGGAGACTCAAATCCGGATGTCGTGGCTATATCGCGGTAAGGGGCAATTGGCAAGTCCGGCGATGGCTGGACAGTGCAAGTGCCACATTTCAGGACCTTCCCGAGATCACTCCTGACAGTTTTATTGCGAAAGGCGGCTTGATAGACATCCTGCACAGCGGGAAATTTACAGAGGACATGGACCTTCGACCAGAGAGACCGATATTCAGTGAACATCAAATCATACGCGTACTTCCGGGACCTGAAATCGAGATGTTTAGCCAGAAGGCACTGGATACATTCTTTGCGCTTACACACACAATCACACCGGCCTCCAATCGATGGGGCTATCGACTCAGCAGTCATATTCCCATGCAAAACCCCGGCCAGGAGATCATCTCGTCCGGTGTATTTCCAGGTACAATCCAGATTACCCATTCCGGAGCTCCGATCATACTGATGGCAGATGCACAGACTACCGGGGGATATCCGCGAATTGCGGTTGTCATGAGTGCTGATATGGACAAACTGGCCCAGGCGAAGCCGGGGGATGCATTGTCTTTCAGGCTAGTGGAGCAGCGTGAGGCGATATGAGACAGGGCTTGGATAGAGGGAGGATGCCCACCTTCGCCGTTGGCTTTGGAGGGTAAAATGTGATATTCGTGAAAATTCGTGAAATTTGTAGCTTGAAAAAAATCAACTCTCCGTGGAGCCCTTAAACAGGGATTCGCTGGATTGGACAAAATCTAAATCGATCATGAACAATAAACTCCTCTCAAATATTGGCCTCCTCATCCTTCGTGTAGCCATGGCGGCCTCATTAATGACGCACGGTTATCCAAAATTCCTCAAGCTTGTTGCGGGAAACATGTCCTTTCCGGATCCGCTGGGAATCGGTGAACCTGCATCACTCATTCTAACCGTTTTTGGTGAGTTTATCGCACCCATTTTTATTCTAGTTGGTTTTAAGACGCGCTTTGCGGCAATTCCTCCAGCCATCGCGATGGGTGTAGCCGTATTTATCATGCACGGTGCAGATCCATTTTCCAAGCAAGAACACGCATTTCTGTACTTTGCAGCGTTCATTGCAATTGCTCTTTTGGGTGCGGGAAAGTTTAGCTTAGATGGAATCTTGAGGAGGAGATAATGGGGCGCAGATCACAGTGGCTGGTGTCAATTTTAAATTCCCAATTATCGAAGCTCAAATGACAAATAGATTCGAAATTATTGCCAAGACGTTGTTTGGTCTTGAAGAAGTGCTCGCTGATGAAATTCGCAAGCTGGGCGGCACGGATATTCAGATTCTTACGCGTGCTGTACGTTATACTGGCGATCAGGAGTTGCTTTACAAAAGCAATTACATGTTGCGCACGGCAATTAGAATACTTAAGCCCATTGCGTCTTTCCGAATATTTAACGACCATCAGCTCTATCGGTATGTAAAGCGGATCGAATGGGAAAAACTCATGGGTCTACAGGATACTTTTGCGATTCAAGCGGTGACAAACAGTGAGATTTTCAGGCATTCGAAATACATCGCTTTGAAATCAAAGGACGCACTCGTGGATCGCTTCAGGGAGGTCCATGGCTCACGACCAAATGTGGATACGAAGCACCCTGATTTACGCATCCATGTACATATCGATGATAAGGAATGCACTGTTTCACTGGATAGTTCCGGGTCGTCGCTTGAAAAGCGCGGGTACAAGACTGAGCAAACTGAGGCCCCGATGAGTGAAGTTTTGGCTGCCGGTATCATTCTGTTGTCAAAATGGGATATGAAAAGCAGCTTTATTGATCCGATGTGTGGTTCCGGCACACTGCCAATCGAAGCAGCTCAAATGGCTTGTGGCATGCCTGCCGGTAACTCGAGGAGTTTTGCCTTCGAAAAATGGCGTGATTTTGATCGGGGATTGTGGAAAAAGATAAAAGATGATGTGGCGGCTCATTTGCAGACTCCTGAATGTCAGATTCAGGGATTTGACAACGACACGCGAGCCGTAGACATCGCAAGGTCTAATGCACGAAGAGCATCGGT
>QMOR01000172.1 GCA_003648285.1 Bacteroidota bacterium | reverse complement strand
GCCTTCAATCGCTGTTGATATTCCCTGGATGATTTCGATCTTATTCCCCTCGAAAAACGACGATCCGAGCCATGAGATACCGAGAATAGAGATCAAAGCAACGATGCCGCTTCTCATGATATTACCCCGTACAGTTTTTCCCGCGTCAGCCTTAAAAAAGACCATCATCAACCCTGCTACCGCAAGCATGATGATCATGATCGTGGCTCCCATTCCGATCTGGCCGGACTGTGTAATACCGTCGACGATCGATTCATACGTCGGACGCATTTGTGGAAAGATCCCAATGAAAACGACGATAATGATGGCCGCGAAGAACAGGTATGTCGAGCCTTTCGCCCTTTTTAACTGCTTTCCCTCGAGTATCTTTAATTCTTCCATCGCAGTGATAAGACCCTTGGATAGTTTTTCCTGATACGCCTCATCATCTGCGAGTTCTTTGCCCTTCCTGAGCATCACTAATGATCCGATGATGGTCGCAAGAAATGTGGATGGAACGATGACCATGAGGATTTGTGGTAGCGTAACGTCTAATCCCACCAACACACCCAATAGCGCCACACTTGCGGCCGAAATTGGTGAAGCGATGACACCTTGTTGAGCAGCTATCACACTCATTGCCATCGGTCGTTCGGGTCTGATACCGGACTTCCGGGATATTTCAGCAATGACGGGTAATAGGGCATAGATGACGTGTTGTGTCCCGGATGCGAAGATCAGAATATAGGTCACGATCGGACCAACAATTGTAATATTCTGAGGCCGCTTCCGCATGACCTTTTCGGCAATGCTTACAAGGAAGTCGAGTCCGCCTGCTGCCTCCATCGCTGCGAGAGCAGTAATCACAGCGAGGATCATCCCAAGTACGATGATAGGGGGACTCCCTTCAGGGAGTTTGAAGACGAATACAAAAATGATGAGCCCAAGCCCTGCAACGGTACCCATACCGATGCCGCCAAGGCGCGCACCGATGACGATGCATGCGAGAAATATTGCTAACTGGAGCCAGATCATACGGCGGTCTTATGGTTGTATCACATGGGTCAATAATGATCAAACATTTGTCTTTGACAAATTGTCTGTTCACTGTGGTTTGCCTTTTCGGAGAAGGCTGCTACTCCTTTTCTTCCAAAGTATAACGCTCTCACAATTTAGTGATTAATTCTTTATTGAAGGCAGAATTAGGATAGCGGTTTTGAGAAAATTTTGGATTTTGGATTTTGTCCAAAGGATCCTTTGGAGAATTTTGAATGTGAGTATTCATGCACTTATCCGCTCTTAGGCAAGACGTCATTTGGCATCAAAGGATTCCCGAAATGCCTTGAAGCTGGCGAGATGAGGGACTATAATTCAGATGAAGCAATCCAGTCACTGATGGCCTGACCTATCTCATGTGGACGGTCCTCTTGAATGTAGTGCTTACCTTTTCCGATATAGACAGACTTGATATTCTTGATTTCCTTTTCCAGCCTGCTCACGTCCTTCTTCTTGATAATCATCCCCGGTTTGGCATAGAGGAATAGCATCGGTGTCTCAGTTTCTTTAAGCCACTGGTCGTAATGCGAGATGATGGCATGGGTTTCTTCAGGCACACCATCAAACGGGATCTCTTTCGGCCAGACCTCAATTGGCTTTCTACTTTCAACAGTTGGATACGCTGAATTGTAATAGGCCTTTTCTTCGTTCGTGAGTTTTCGTTTCACACCCACCTTGAAGAGGAATAACCTGATGAAGATATTCTTTTCGGCTATCATTTTATGACCCTTTTCCTCATCCCTGAATCGCTTGAAAATATACCTCGTTATGAGGTCGGCATCTTTCCACCTCATGGTTCTCGTGATTGCTTCCATGAATACAATGCCCTTGATATTATCCTCATTTTGTGAAGCATAGTGAAATCCGAGTCCCGAGCCCCAATCGTGGATCACAAGGACGATATTTTTCAGGTCGAGTTGACGAATGAATGCATCCAGGTATTTGAAATGGTCCTGAAACGTATAATTGATATCGGGCTTATCCGACTTTCCCATGCCAATGAGATCAGGTGCTATGGCCCTGCCGTGACCTTTGACATAGGGGATGATGTTTCGCCACAAATAGCTTGAAGTTGGATTGCCATGCAGGAAGAGAAATGTCAGTTGGTCTGGATTGCCAGGATCGCTATATTCATCTACATAATGCATTTTTGAGCCATGGACGTCGATGTATTTTGATTCGTAGGGAAACTTGGAGGAAATGTCTTGAGCCATAATGTGTGTTGTTGACAGAATTAAAACGACAAGGGATGTAAGTAGTATTTGCATGATCCTATTGCCGTTAATATCGAGAATGACTTTTGTTTTTTCTATCTACTGGTCAGCGTCATATGCTGATTCACATAGCAATAGTTCAAACCGTCAATGCTTGATATAGTTCACCCTGATTTCTCGAATAAAGGGGGGGGCTGATCTCAGGACTCAAGATTATAGTCCTCCCAGATCAAGGCAGCAGCACCACAGATTGCTGTCGTTTTTCCGGGAAGTCCGGATCTCAATAGCTTCACTTTGCCCTTGTAGATATCAAGTAAATAGTCGTCAAAGTATTTGTGTAGCGGCTCAAAGATCCACTTGCCACTATTCACAAGTCCGCCCATGAGGAAGAACGCTTCCGGCTGAGTGAAGGCTGTAAAATTGGCTAACGCCATGCCAAGGATATCTGCTGTAAAATCGAAGGCCTTGAGCGCGATGGTATCTCCCTCCGCGGCGGCTTGGGTTATTTCTTCCCCATGCAGATCGTTGTAGGCAATGTCCCGAAATCTACTTTCGTCCATATACTGGCTCATCATAAACAAGATGGTCCGTTTCAGGCCGGTAGCGGACACATACGCCTCCAGTCCTCCTTTGACGTTGAGTCCGGTGACACGCCCGTCACCAATCGTCATATCGACATGCCCCAACTCGCCTGCAAACCCATCATACCCATCTATCAGTTTGCCATTAGCGACAATACCCGCGCCAAACCCTGTCCCGAGGGTGATGATGATGAAGTCTTTCATGCCCTTTGCATTGCCAAAGAGCATTTCACCCATGGCGGCTGCGCTGGCATCGTTCATGATTTTTAGCGGGACAGACATGCGCTCTCCAAGTTTGTCCAGAATGGGCACTGTGCCTTTCCATACCAGATTAGCGGCATTTACGATAGTCCCGTTCTTGCTGGAAGCGTTGGGCGCACCGATACCACAGCCCAGAATATTGATGTCTTCGGGAAATTTGGATTTGAGCTCATCGATGGTACTTACTGTTTTATCCAGATACGCATCCAGGTCCGGGTATTCCCTTGTCCGAAAATCGGTGTGCTCCAGACAGTGTCCGTCCTTGTTTACGAGACCTACCTTGGTCTTCGTGCCTCCGATATCTATTCCTATTGCTAAATCCATGTTTTGGCTGTTCAGTTTGCTCTTTCAGTGCACAATATCATTTTTTTTACACATCATTATGCGATGTTCTAACGCTATTTAATAGTGACATTTAGCTGTGCGTATCTTTTTTTAAAAACATTTATATAGGCTTGTTTCATATCATCTGACAAGAAGGATTTGCCAATCCACTCGATGGCCTTTGGTTTGTATTTTATCATGCGCTCAAAGACACCTTGAATTTGCTTGTCAGTGAGTTCTAATTTTTTGCCAAATCGCTCGAAATGTTCCCTTTTCAGCCTTTTCTTCTTGCCTTCAAGAGTGAGAGCGAGTTCTTCGGTATCTTCCGGAAAGACGATTGCGACATTCAGCAAATCGTATGAAGGAGCCAGCACCCAGCCGGAGGAAATTTCGATCATGGAGAAATTCTTGAGGTGCATGTCGTTATTGCCCGTTAAAAAAATAAATACAGCCAGTTCGAAGTAAAAGATCTTGTCGAGCAGGGTATTGTTGGAATAATCATGAAGCGCCTTGCCAACTTTCTCCATGGAGCTTTTGTATTTATCATATGCCTCCGTTATCTGGAACATATCCAGCATGTGGACCTTTTTACCATTTTCGGCCCGGTCAACTCTTTTGGTGATATAGGACAACTCTCCAGACTCCAGTCGAATCAAACTGGATGGAACGACACGAATTCCAAATGCTTCTGCAATGCGCATGGTGACATGTTCATTCGCTGGCATTTCAGGAAAATGGCTGGACGGAGGTTTGAAAATGTACTGACCTCCGAGCGCACCAACGACTGTCAGCCTGATGCCCGGGTTTTCCTGTGATTCTTTCACAAGTGACATGGATAACTTGGCCTGCACTCCAGGTACTGCTACTCTTTGCTCCACAACGCTCTTGGCCAAATCAGTCATTTGTTCGAATGAGTAAGGGATTTTTGGTGCTATTGGTTCACCAAAGAACTCTATGCAGCACTTCTCATGAAAATCCCCTTTCCCTTCCAGCAATTCATAACAGTATAGGCACTTATTCTTCATCTGCTTCATGTATTGGAACCACACTCACTGCTCCTATGCAGTTTTGACAACACGCCAGCAAGAGCCCCATGCGATCATTCAGGTTTATTTTCCAGTTTTTGGAAGCGATATCCAATAACCATCCTTCCGGAATGAGTCCTTCAAAAAACGGAAATAGTCGTTTGTCAGTATAGGGAGTGTGTGTAACAGGCATTGTAAACGTGATAAATTCAGACGGGTGCTCCTTCACAAATCGAGTATCATATTGAAAGACATACTCGCCGTCATGAGTTTCCATGATGATTCCTGCGAAATGATCTTTGAAGTATACCTTACCTTTTCTCATTCAGCCAGTTCTTTGCTGTTTACAGGAGCTAGTTCATGTCCAAACATGCGTAGGACAATGTTTACCTTATCCATGTTCAGGTTTGATTTGCCCTGCTCGATTTTGCGTATTACCGTTAATGCCACACCCGCACGTTCGGCAAACTCCTCCTGGGTGAGATGCACTTCCTTTCTGCGCTGCTTTACAAAGGTTGCAAGATACTTCATGATATGTGTTTAGATATAATACATGCTAAATATAGTTAATTATACGTAAATAGATATAGTAATGCAATGATTAGTTGGGATATATGCTGAAGGATATAAAGCACAGAGGCATATGCAAGTGATTAAGCGATTGAACCCATTTGCGCTACCTTCGCATAATGGAAATGACGAACTCCCTTAAGGGTTATTTGTTGGCGTTAGTTTCGGTAATTGCCGTGTCCAACGTTTATCTGTTTAGCAAGGTAGCCTTAAAAGAAGTGAGTTTGCCGCAGTTTGGAGTGTATTGGTTTGCTTTGGGATTGTTATGGATTTTGCTATATGCGTGGAATCAAAAAACATTTCCATTATTTAAAGAGCTTCCAAGGTCTTGCTATTTTGTGCTATTGCTATTAGGTTTTTTAGAAGTCATAGGAACCTACTTTTTCTTCAAGGCGATAGATACCATATCAAATCCTACCATTGTTTCGTTTATTGGAAATATTGCTCCTGCGTTAATTATTATTCTAAGTTACTTTATTCTTAAAGAGCGATTTAATTCCCTTGAATTTTGGGGGATATTATTGGCTATAGCAGGGGCTTTTGTCATTAGTTACAAGGGAGATAGCGGGATGGATGATATGTTTATAGAAGGGGCTCAGTATGTCATGTATTCGAGTATCTTGGGTGCTATTAATGCCGTAATCATTAAGAAGAAAATCAAGAAAATTCATCCTGCCATATTAACCATTAACAGGAGCTTGTTTCTACTGGTGTTTTCAATCATCGCGCTTATCGTTCTACAAGAATCATTGGCAATCCCAATGAGTGCGTTTAAGAATATTATGATTGGCTCTCTTTTGGGTCCCTTCCTGACAGTTATTGCCGGGTACGTGGCATTGCAATATATACCGCTATCCCGTAAGGCCATTATAGCGAGCACAAGAGGATTGTTTGTGCTGGCAGGTTCATATGTATACTTCGGAGTCTTCCCGGATACCATAGCACTGGTAGGCGGTATGGTGACGATATTGGGTGTATTATTAATCGCTTTTGGGAAATTGAAGTTTCAGAATAAAATGTTTTAAACGGGCGTTTTGAGCACCCTGTTGCTGATTTATATAACGGCAAGCGTGAGAACAGTGGCAGAAGTCAAACTCAATCGTTCAACGTAAAGCATTTGAAAAGTAAGCAATTTCGGAGCATAAAACTTTCAACTTACAAGAAAGTTCAAATGGGCTGCAAGCCTTGATGTTGCAACTATTTCGCTTATTATTAATATACAATGTTAGTGGCAGTTTTTATTTTTCAGGACGCTTATTATAGTCGCTGATTAAAAAGTAAATTGAGAAGACAAAGACGACAATGTAAACAATGGCTATGCCTGTGTGCTCAAATTCCAGATTTTCAAAGTCAAACTGCTTAAACAATGCCCGTCCTAAAATGAGGGCAATAAGCAATACTTACAATGCCTGCAATTTGCATTAAGTCAATTTTTGTCAAACCTTGAATAATCGCAAAAATTGCAAAAATGAGCATGCCCATTCCCATTGTAAAGCAAAGTAAGATGAGAATTTCGAAAAAATTGTAACTGTATTTTCCAAAAAACAATTTTGTCCAAATAGCAATAAATATTCCCATTATGATGTTTGCATAACCATAATGGTCTTGAACCCATTTGAAAATATTACCTGTTGCTGACTCTGTGACTTCGTCAAAATTTACATAGCCTTCCTCAATATGAAAAAAGTGATTTGCAAGTGAATAAATCAGAGAAGTAACAATTATAAAAATGATTGGTTTTACAAGTCGCGCTCTGTTTTCTGTAATGAATTGTCTTACATTCTCGCCTGGCTTGGTTATTAATGCTCCTATGGTATAGAGGATGCTTTTTCGAAATTCAAAACGTGTCCTATTTCGTGAGCTATATAATGTCTGTCAATCCTTCTTAAGCACATGGGTTGTCCACAGTTTGGGCAATAATTTTGAGTTGCTTCTGTGTTGCAATTTTTACAATTCATTTATATATTCTAATAATTTGGTAAAGCCATT
>QMOR01000171.1 GCA_003648285.1 Bacteroidota bacterium | reverse complement strand
GCATCACAGCATTTTGCATCATTCGGCTTGGTCCTCTCCAAAACATCCGGTACTGCGTATTCTCCATAAGAAAAACAACCTTTCCAGAGCCCATCGAAAGTACACCTGCAAACGTATTGCCGGCAAGGTGTTCAAGGTTTTCCGAAGAGGCATATCCGCCAGTAAGGAGGGACTCGACATCCGGTGAAAAATATCCGACCGACTGTAAATCCGATGATGGTTTTATTGCATTATTACCAAATTTCAGCGTGTGCAACGTGGTGTCCATTCCAAAGGCTAACGGGTGTGAGACATCAATCAATCCTTTAAGCGATGCACCCGGAATACGTTTTTTCCCATTGTAATCTGTTCGGTCTCCATATGCGATATAGTCGCCCGCTCCTGTCGTATCTTTTGGAAATTCATGCAGCTCGACGTCAGTCATTTTTGATTTTGACTTGGTAAAGAAATTAGCCGCACCTTCCTGGGCGATGAGGACTCCTCCCTGCTGTACCCAGTTTTTAATCTGTTTGAGTTCTTCCTCACCGAATAACTTTGCAAGACCGTTTCCACCACCTGGCAATATCAATACATCATAGTCATATAAATCGGTCCCACCATATCGCACACCGAATTTTGGAATCGATGTCTGCTTTAAAATCGAAGCTCTGATACGCTCCACCGGCAGACCAGTTTCATAATCAAATAAAAAGTAAATCTGTCCGGCTGTATAAGTGCTGAATGGTGGCTCCACCAACATGGCGACTTTTGGTTGCTTCAATGGCACAGCGTCGGGTGAAGTGAGGTCCAGACCTTTCATCATACGTCCTGTGCTTTGTCTTTTGATGAGCACACCTGCTTCTTCTGCTACAATTTTTAGATCTGCCTCCAGACGGTCAGCTTTATCAAGATTACGTCCCCGAAGGACAATCAATGAGCCTGGCGCATACAACTCGTCGTCATTATCCGTAAAGCTGCTCTTCGCAGATCGCACCTTATATCCCAGCTTCCATAGCATCGCAAGGGCAGCCGGAGCGCGACGTTGACTCCATTGAATCGTGTACGCATACTCACCCGAACCAATCACCCCGGATGATCTCTCAGCAAGTTTAGTCACGAGTTCCAGATCGCCATTGACCAGTGTATTGCTGCTATACCCGTTAAGATTGTACGCGAGGATCGCCGACCAGGTCGACATATCATACATCACTGAGTCCTCTATTTCGAGGGTGGATTTCAGGACACTATTGATAAAAAGATTGCGCGACTGATCAGTATTAATGATATAATCTCCTCGCTTAATGTTGAGACCTTCGGTGACACCTGTTCTGTAGCTATATGCTCCAGATAAATTCATATCGCCATTTGCCTGATGAATCACCACGCCCTGACGCAAGAGCATTTCAAGCACGTCATCGAGGTATTGATTATTATTTGCCGGTAGCACGTACGATTTAATCTCTGATTTGGAATTGGCCGGATCCATGATCGCCATTTGATACCGGATCAACCCTTCCCGATTATCCACCGCCTTCTTTATTGTTGCAATGGACGTGGTATAATGATCAAATACCCTTTGCCGTAATGTCAATACATGGCCATCAGATGTTTCGATTGCCGTTCCCCCGCCGATGCCACCTTGCTCTGTGAGCATGCCGATGGCGCCCATGACACTTGGGTAACTGGAGCCATATCCCGGGTAAAAGAAATCAAATCTTTCCCTTGTAAAATATCCAACGTTGTGCTTGTCAAATTCCGCAATATTAGCTCTCCCAAAACTGTCAGCCCATGCGACATATTCGTCGGGCAACATGAGATTTGTAGGTGTAGTCCCCGGCACAGTAAAGTAATTTGAACTATACCCCTGCTCATGATAATCTACGTGCACCTGAGGCATCCACTTTTGGTATTCACCTGTATGTCCGCGTGACTCCGGATGTATCCCCCAAATCCAATCGCGATTGAGGTCAAACCAGTAGTGATTTGTCCGGCCATTGGGCCAGGGAGCATAATGTTCTAAATCCTTTGGGTGTACCGCTGATTGAGCACGCTGCATGCCATTGTACCAATATGTATACCTGTCCCTACCATCGGGATTGATACAGACATAAAATATGATTACTGCATTGTCGAGCACATTTGCCGTTTCGGCATCCTGAGCAGCAGCCAGCATGTATGACACCTGCATAGCCGCTTCTGTACTGCTCGCCTCATTTCCGTGAATATTATAACTGTATGAAACGAACACCGGCTGAGACCCCGCCAGTGATTCCAATTCGTCTTCGTCCTGATCTACCGAAGAAAACTTCAAATTATTTTGTCTGATTGTTTCGAGCTTCGCATGATTTGCCGCAGATGTGATCACGACATTGTACAGTTTCCGACCTTCATATGTCTCTCCATAATTATTCAGGATAATCTTGTCTGATGATGCTGCAAGTGCTTCAAAATAATTCACTGCGTCAGCGTAGAGTGTAAATTTATTGCCCAGTTGATATCCGAGGATTGACTCCGGTGTAGGGATGTTTGTGTCATAATTTAATTGTGGATCAAACTGGAAGCGCTCATATGGATCCGGAAATTGGGCGATAACCTGAGTGGTGACCGTGAGTAGGATGAGTAGGCTCAGTTGGCTCAGGGCTGACATTCTATTTTTCATGGAATTGAATTTGATTCAAACGTGCAGATTGTTTTTTTATCCTTCAGGAAATGGCATTTGCTCTATGATGAAGAAGCCTTGAATGTACACATTATGGGGAGGACAGTTTGAGTGTATTGCGTCTATTTTGCCATCTCGCATCTGGGAAATCGCTTTCCCGTGAGGTCAATGGTTCTCCATTTAGCCCCAGGAGATTGCGGGAACGCCGATTGCCGGCCATCCAACCATCAATCAATACGATCCATCCACAAACGATAGATGCCATTCACCAACTGTGGGTTGCCCACGTGAAGTGGAACAACCATATTGAGTAAATTTCAAATTAAGCACATGAAGCATATCATATTATGGTCAACTGCGATGTTGATCTTTGGAGTGGCAATTGGTCAAAACAATGTCGGTATCGGTACTAGCACCCCAAGGTCCACGCTTGAAGTGACGGGATCGTTTAGAGCCGGACTTGACACGATAGATTTCTGGTCACCGGATTCCATAGGCATCAATTCAGCAGCATTAGGATTGAACACTCTTGCAAAAGGGGAGTCCAGTTTTGCATGGGGAAACAGATCCAAAGCAACAGGTGTCTTATCTACGGCATGGGGAAGACTCACCGTTGCCTCCGGACATGGAGCTACCGCACTTGGAGAAAGTACTGAGGCATCGGGCATTTACTCCGTTGCTATGGGATTTAGGACATTGGCAGATGGCGCGTATAGTCTTGCTGCGGGCAGGGGATCCATAGCTTCGGGAGTTTGGTCTACAGCATTGGGCGACAGTACGACAGCGTCAGGATGGTCCACATTTGCAAGCGGTTTTCAAAGTATTGCTTCAGGAAATTTTTCTACAGCGATGGGGCGTACGACAACTGCCTCGGGGTATGGTTCCAGTGCATTGGGAGTAGCGTCAAAAGCTTTAGGACATAGTTCTACTGCAATGAGTTTTCACACGAAGGCGGTTGGCAGCAGCGCAACATCTTTCGGATTGATCACGCAAGCAAATGGGTACGCCTCACTTGTTATGGGCCTATATAATGATACAATCGTAGCACCGCAGTACGTCCCAGGCCCTTTGAATCCATTATTTATCATTGGAAATGGAACAAGTGAAATAGCACGAAGTAATGCTATGGTCGTGCGTCAGGATGGAGCGGCCTATTGGGGAGGACAATATGAGGCCAACACACAAATTTTACCTCCTGCTTCGGGTGCAGGTACCCGTATGATGTGGTTTCCTGAGAAAGCAGCGTTTAGAGCAGGTCATGTAAATGGGTCTGAATGGGATAAAGATAGTATTGGAGATTCTTCAATTGGGCTTGGGTGGAATGTTGTTGCCTCAGGCACGAATTCGACAGCATTGGGGGAGGGTACCCGTGCAACAGAACTGGTGGCCACGGCCATGGGATGGCATACAACTGCCTCCGGTTGGTTTAGTACAGCCATGGGAAGGCAAACAACTGCTTCCGGTTTTTATAGTACAGCCATGGGAAACGAAACAATTGCCTCCGGTTGGTATAGTACAGCCATGGGATCACTGACAGAAGCTGAAGCTAGTTATTCTACTGCAATGGGGTCTGGAAGCCGGGCGATTGGCAGAGTCTCAACATCTATTGGGATTGGTACCAAGGCAGGTGCCTTTGCCGTTGTTGCGCTAGGCAGGTATAACATAGGTGGTGGAAATTTTAATACTTGGGTGCCAGCCGATCCCATCTTTGAGATTGGAATAGGTGCAACTGACGGTACCCGGGAAAATGCAGTGACTGTACTCAAGAGTGGAAATGTCTCGATCAATGGCCAGAATGGGAGCATTGATGCATTGAGTATTTACTCCGTGGCCGACCTTACAACGACCAGCAACGCGGCAATTATGGTGGGATCAAAAACCGGTAAGAATCTTGCCATGGACAATAATGAAATAATGAGCAGAGATGACGGTATTGCTTCAGAGCTTTATTTAAACCTGAGTGGAGGGGCTGTTAGTACCGGTATTGGAGGGGTAGCAACTTCAGGTGACTTTATCGCAGGCGTCAATTCAGGAGTAATCAATGCGGGAGGAGGTATGCTAAGCAGTACAATCAATGTCATTTCGGATAGCGCTCTCCCATCAATTGTGAATGGTGATGAAGATCTTTATATACAGGATGACCTCGAATTGGGCAGCGTGGGCTATAGACCAGGTGGGGGTAGCTGGGTTACGACATCTGACGCCAGATTGAAAAAGGAGGTGGTGCCGTACGATGATGGGTTAAAGGAAGTACTTCAGATCAAGCCGATCAAGTTTAAATACAATAATCGACTGGCAAATATGGATACAGGTATTGAGTATGTGGGCATATTAGCTCAGGACATGCTCGAAATCGCCCCGTATATGGTCGAGACCAAAGCGTTTGGGCAAGTGGTCGAAGAAGACGAGCAGGGCATTGAGCATATCACGAATCCGGGAGAAGAATTTTATACCTATGACTCAAGTGCATTGGTCTATATGCTTGTCAATGCCGTCAAGGAACAGCAGCAGAGTATTTCGGATCAGCAAAAGGAGATTATTGAATTGAAAGAGAGAATCAAAGCGTTGGAGAAATATGAGTTAACAAGTAGGAATTAACAACTATGAAGTAAGAATTCTCAATTGTCAATAATCAACACTCAACTCTCAATTATCAATTATCAACTCTCCATTGTCAACTACCTCAGTCCCCTGGGAATCAATGTTCCTGGAAATTGCACAACGCTTTCGGCTCCTTCTTTACTCACTGACACAACGCCAAAGAGGTAGTTATCAATAATAATATTTGTCAGAGTGATATCTGTATCTGTTCCTACCCATCTGCTGTATTGCCATTGTGGGGCCGTCGTATCTCGCCAATAGACTTTGTACCCGGCAAGGTTTGGGTCTTCGATGGGATCCCATACCAATCTTGTTGACGCGCGTACTGCACCACCGATCATGACCCCTTGTGGAGCCGGCGGGGCGAGAGCGATACTTGCCATCGTCAATGCATTGACAGCCGTGAGCTTGGCGGCATATTCAAAATCAACGCCTTCGATCACATCGCCATACTCAATACCGTCTTCTATCCGGATATCCTGGTGCTGATGATTGTAATTCTCATGGGTTTCCATGATGCGAACCCCTGTGAAACCTTCGTCATTAAAAGGACGATGATGTCCTCCCCTGCCGAATCGGTCGAGGCGATAGATCATGATAGCACGAAGATTTGTCATATACGTGCTTGTTGTCTTCTCGACGTATCGAGCCAACTGACGTGACGGACCGTCGACTTCTCCTCCGTAAAACCTGTTCCAGACACGTTGCTGTTCATCTGCCGTAGCGGGGGTAGGTTCTGAGAATACGCGAAATGTTGTGTTGTCCACTACCCCATCGATGCCATGAATATTACCGATCATGTCATTATTGAGGACACCTATGATGTCCCAGCCTTCTTCTTTTGCAACAGCAGCCATATGTTTTCCACCAAAGAGACCTTGCTCCTCTCCCGAAAGGCCAACATAAATAATACTTGTTGGAAACTCATATTGTGAAAGGACACGTGCAGCCTCCAGAGCCCCAGCCATGCCGGTGGCATTGTCGTTGGCGCCGGGGGAATCTGACTCCCCATTGAGTGGATCGGAGACACGGGAATCGATGTCGCCTGACATGATGATAAACTTGTTTGGGTAGCGTGTCCCTCGCTGAACTGCCAGAACGTTTACGACCCACGTATCTTCCGGGATGCGACGGTTTCCTTCTGCGGGAACCAATGAATGCTGAAATGACACTTCGAGGCAGCCATCACAATCATCTGAAATGCGTTCAAACTCAGCCTTGATCCAACGACGTGCGGCTCCTATGCCACGTGTCTCAGAAGTCGTATCTGATAATGTATGCCTGGTTCCAAATCCGACAAGTGCCTTTATATCCGTTTCAATCCGGTCGGGCGAAGTTGCCGTCGCGATTTCCATGAGCATTGGCAGGATTTGGGGTGGTGGGTCTGCTTCATTCTGCGCCATGCCCTTTGATGCACAAAGGACTATTAACGCCAGAGTCAGTCTTCGCATAATTCTGGTCTTTGATGACAAAATACAAAGATTGGCGACCGAAATGCAGGATTGCAGATGTATCTTTTTACCCCGTTGATATTCCATCCAATACTCCTGAACTCAGGGCATATAGCATTTATATTATTGTCACTGGGCTCAAGACATATTGCATTTACAATTTTATCACGGTGCTCAGGATGTCCTCGAGTGATTCCCGCCGCCTGATAAGTTTTACTTGTCCATCCATCAGTGCCACTTCTGCCGGACGCCTCCTGGAGTTGTAGTTTGACGCCATCGCCATCGCATATGCTCCTGCATTGTACATGCACAGGATATCACCG
>QMOR01000170.1 GCA_003648285.1 Bacteroidota bacterium | reverse complement strand
GTTGTGAATAATGGCCTTCTGGAAACAGTCGGTGGAGAAATTGTCGTGACGGCAAATGCGATTAAAAAATCGAATTTTACATGGGACATTGGAATTAATTTTTCCAAGTGGAAAACTACAGTTGAGTCTTTACCGGAGGGAGTACCTAATCAGTACCTCGATGGTTTTACTGGAACTGGAATCTATAATATTGCTCCTGAAGAGCGTGAAGATGGCAGTATTATTGTGTACGAATACGGACAGATCAGGGGTGGTGCCTTTCAACGTGTAAATACCGACAATGGCTCATTTGATGCTTCTCAGCCTTACAATTCACAAGGTGCACTCGTGATCAATGACGA
The DNA here is from genome assembly GCA_003648285.1 of Bacteroidota bacterium. Classification (GTDB taxonomy): domain Bacteria; phylum Bacteroidota; class Bacteroidia; order Chitinophagales; family Saprospiraceae; genus B8-G4. Next base: position 6,695 of record QMOR01000170.1, on the reverse strand, counting down.
TCCAACGAGCAGTGGGTACGGATTTCCATTAGCAGATCCAAACCTGAGGGTCATCGGAAATCCAAATCCCGATTTCCTCGTAGGAATCTCAAATACATTTGGCTGGAAGGGGTTATCCTTGAGCTTCTTGTTTGACATCAGAGAGGGAGGAGATATCTGGAATGGTACAAAAGGTGCACTGTCATTTTTTGGAAGGACTGAGTTGACAGAGAATCGCGGAACAATCAGCGTGTTTGAAGGTGTAAATGCTTCAGATGGCGGTGCCAATAGTATAGCCGTAGAGCTTGACCAACAGTGGTATCAGGGCAACGGTGGTGGTTTTGGTTCAGTAGATGAGCATTTTGTGGAGGATGGTTCCTTCAGAAGACTGCGCTACCTGACATTGTCTTATGATTTTGCAAGGATCATGAAGACGTCCAGCCTGAGTCATTTTACGATTTCTTTTACAGGACGGAATTTACTCCTGAGTACTCCATACACTGGATTTGATCCTGAGCTTTCACTGGTCGGAAGTAGCAGTAATGGTCAGGGTCTGGATTACTTCCAGCAGCCGAATGTCAAGTCTTATGCATTTGGAATTAATATTGGATTTTAATCGCTAACTACAAATTGAATAATTATGAAATTCTTTAAATATATATTTCTTATTGTCGCAGTCGGCATGTTTTCGGGCTGCGAGGATTACTTCGAAGATTTCGATAATTCGGATCCGGATAATCCAATTAATGTATCTCCCAATGTCATATTGCCACAAGTGCAATTGAGACTGGCCTACACCTATGGAGGTGACTTCACGAGGTATTTGGGGATCTACACACAGCACGTAGATGGCATAAGCCGTCAGTTTGCAGTGATCGGTCAGTATGGTATCCAGCCTTCTGATATGGGTTCGATGTGGTCAAATGTTTACACCGGTACTCTTCAGTCAAACAGGGAATTAATTACGCAATCCCAAACTCTTGGCAATCATCATTATGCCGCTATTGGCATGGCCCTGGAGGCATACACGATGATGATGTCTTCGGATGTATGGGGGGACTTGGCGTACAGCGATGCCTTTAAATTTGCAGAGAAGGGTGGTGTATACCAACCGACATTTGACAATCAGCAGGATATTTATGCGCAAATATTCGAAAGACTGGATGTGGCCAGAGAATTGCTGAATGGTGATGTGGGAGGTTCGGTTCCCGGATCCGATGATCAGATGTTTTCGGGTGATGCAGCAAAATGGATCAATTTCTGTAATGTCCTGGAAGCAAGAGGACACATGCATCTTGTCAAGCAGGATCCCGAAGGGTACAACAAGGCTCTGACAGCTCTTAACAAGGGTGCATTCGGAAGCTCTTTGGGAGAAGCGGCCATTAAATTTGGTACCGCTCCAACCGAAAACGGTCCATGGTATCAGTATATCGAACAGCGCGATGACTGTGAGACGGGTGCCGTCTACCTGGCCAAACTGGCTGAGTTAAATGATCCACGTCAAGCGACATATGGATGGTTGCATGACAATGATCATCCAATCTGGACCAAGGATCAGTATTTGCCCTTGCTCTCATTTACTGAGCAGGAGTTTATCAGATCGGAAGCTGCTCTGATGACGGGTGATAAGACAACTGCCTATACAGCATATTTGGATGCGATCAAGTCTTCTATGATCGAAGCACTGTCTCCTGTGGAAAATTTGGATGCAATAACGGAAATGTATGACGAGTATATCGCACAATCTTCGGTCGGTGTAGGTGAAGATAATCTGAGCCTGGAAAATGTCATTACGCAAAAGTGGATCGCATTGTACACGAGCCCTGAAGTGTTTAATGACTGGCGCAGAACCGATCTGCCGGAACTCACTCCTGTCACCGGGACTGAAGTGCCACGCAGATTGCCATATCCACAGTCCGAAATCGACTCGAATCCGGATAATTTGCCTCCTCCCGGGGAGTCAACAATATTCTCAAGAGTCTGGTGGGATAAGTAAACAGGAAATTAAATACAAGGAAAAGGCTGTCGTTTCAGATGGCCTTTTCCTTGATTTAATAAACAGATTATTTGCGAATAATCTATTTTGTGTCGAATATTCAATTCCTTTAATCATATGAAAAGGAAGCTTTTTTCTTTGCTTTTTATCATTGCGTTTCAGCAGATGGGAGCGCAAGAGGCACTTGGAGAGGTAAAGAAAATGGCCTACGGTAATCCATTTAATGCAGGAAATGAGAATTTTATTAACCTGACCAATGCATTGTCTGATGATCAGCAAGTCAGTTTGATGATGTTTGACAACTGGAAGTCTATCGAGATAAACGGGGTGAATAATGAATTGATTCTCATCGACTCTGCGAACTACCACATGGAGGAAGACAAGTTTCTCTTTGTGCATCACGGCGGCCTGTACGAGCTTTATCCGGAAAAAATCGAATTTGTACATATCGACAATCACAAATTTGTCAATTTAACTTACGAAGCAGAGAGGAAATCTCTGGAAAGGGCGTATTTCGAAGTTTTGGTAGACGGGGATTATATTTTACTTTCCCGACGAGAATTGGTACAAGAAATTACAAATACAAGCCCCCTGGGCCTCTCCGCAACAAGAGAAGTGACGTATGTACTCACTGAAAAATTGTACTATCAATCCTCAAGTGACAGGCGCCCATTGGAGGTGCCCAGAAAAAAGGCAGATTTTACAAAAATATTCCGCCGTGATCGAAGTGAACTTGCTGATTACGCCAAGGGAAATAAATACTCTGTAAAAAGAACCGAAGACGTGATCTCTATTTTTAATTTTTACAACAGCATGGCAGATTGACTCGAAATGCAATAGTAATCATTAGATGGAAAAGGGAAAACCGCGACAGCAACCAAATTTGTTTAGTAGGATATGGAGACTTTCATTACTGCCTGCATCACGGCAGCGGGAAATGAACCCCGTTGCATTAAGACGCCCAGCCAACCGATCCCAATGGCCTCTGGGAAGTCCACAATGGCCAAGACATCAAAAAAATGTGCGGAGGTTATTTCTTGTCTTCGCAATATGTCTTTTCACCTGTTGCCTTGTGCAAGTAGAGGCACAGAACGACCCTGTCAGAAAATTTCATTTCGGTGCCAGTGGAGGCCTGATTGCTTCGCAAATCGACGGAGATGCTTTGAATGGATTTCATAAGATTGGATATCAATTCGGACTCTTGGGCGGATTCGCATTTAATGAAGCACATTGGTTTGTGATGGAATTGCAATACGGTAATTACGGAAGCAAAAAGAAAAATGAAGATGTCGAAGAAAACCTGGAATCCAAGATAAGTTCAATTAATGTCTTGCTGGGATATTCACTGCGGTTTGGTGATTCATGGGATGGCGTACGCAAGTTTCGTTTGATTGTCGGACCAAAGTACCATAGAATTATCAATGTAGATGGCCCGACGATTAGCAAAGAAACGCTCAAAAATCAATTCATCGCCTTGCATCTGGGATTCTCGTACGCAGTCTCCCCATCCTTGCTCCTGGACCTGACCTACACCCATTCTCTTATGAATTTGCTGGAAGAGCCACTGGCGACGACGGATACTTATGTTCCTTATTATTTATCGGTAGGTGTTAGCTACTATGTGAGTGAGTAGTAAGGAGTGGGTAATCCGTGGTGAATTGAAGACTTCCGGTATGACCACCGCCTGCAATGCGTAAGCATATCCTCAATCCCATCTAATTATACTACCTTGGTGTAACTATGACACCTAGCTGTCTCAGGCCGCATATCTTGCATACCCCGACATGATTTGGAGAAGGACTGGAACCAGCAAGGCGATTTCCTGTTTTCTAATGAGTGAACGCTATCAGATGATTGAAGAAATGAGTAAAATGCATAAACCCGTCCTTCCTATGTCAAGAAGTATCATCAGCGCCCTTGTCGCCATCGTATTTGTCGCCATGACAATTCAGGGTTTTTCCCAATCATTCACCGACATGTCAGAAGCTTGTGGCTTCAATGTCACAGGATCCAATCACGGGGTGGCAGTTGGCGATTTTAACAATGACGGTCTCGAGGACATCTACGTCAGTCGACGACAGGCGAGTAACCTGCTATATATCAACCGCGGAAATTTCGAGTTCGATGAAGTGGGGGAGGCGTATGGCGTGAATTATTCTGGGAATACAAACGCGAGCCTGTGGTTTGACTTCGACAATGATGGAGATATTGACCTGTTTATCGGCAATAACTTTGAGCAGAATGTCCTGTACCGAAATGATGGGGGGATATTTAAGGATGTCACTGAGGAGTATGGGCTAGGTACATCAGGTAACTTCAGATCGGCAAACGCAGTCGATTTTGACAACGACGGCGACCTTGATCTGTACATCGCATATGTTTTTGCTCAAAATATTCTGTGGAAGAATGAAGGCGGATCTTCGTTTGTAAACGTTACCGCAGAAGCAGGCATCGACGATACTGGGCGCTCTTTGGGTGCCATCTTCTTTGACTATGACAATGACGGTGATCAGGACCTTTTTCAAACACGCGATGGTGATGACGCCAATCTATTTTATGAAAATACCGGAGATGGCAAATTTGTGGATAAGTCTGCAGAGAGCGGACTGGACTTTGTCGGTTTTGGCATGGGAACCGATATCGCTGATCTGAACGGAGACGGCTATCCCGATCTTTACCTGACTAATCTGGAAGAGAATAAACTCTATATCAATAACACTAATGGTGGGTTTGATGAAGTATCCGGTCCTGCCGGTGTCGATGACATTGGGATGGGATGGAGTGCATTTTTCTTTGACTGTAACAACAACGGGCTACGCGACCTTTACCTGGCCAATGACAGTTACTTCGGAGTGCAGGGTGTTGATGAAATTCCAAATCAGCTCTTTGTGAATGACGGCGATCTGAAATTTACAGCGCAGGATTATGTAGGAAATATCCAGAACGTATTCGGGTCCTATGGAGCCGCTTGCGCCGACTTTGATCTGGATGGCAGAATTGACCTGGTCATTGCCAATCAAGGGGATGACGGCAACCAAATATTTAAAAACGAAAGTGCGGCCGGAAATTATATCTCATTTAAGCTCAAAGGCGTCGAATCAAACTCACATGGCATCGGAAGTCGCGTCGAGGTCTACTCCGGGACTGAAAGGTCCGTGGACTATATGACCGCCGGATCGGGGTATGCTTCACAAAGTGCGAGCACCCTTCAGTTTGGCTTGGGTGACGGCGAAGAAGTGGATAGTGCAGTGATATACTGGCCATCCGGTGACGTGCAAACACTGACCATTCTTGATCTCAATCAAGTCAACATCATAACCGAAGGGCAAAATGTGAGTGCGACAGGTGCTGTGGTCTGGACGAATCCCCCTTTTCCAAATCAGCTGGACGATATCACCGTATTTTTTGATGCCTCCGAGGGAAATGGAGCATTGGAGGGATTCACAGGAGATGTATATGCGCATGCAGGACTGATCACAAATCTGAGCACAAGCGGCTCTGACTGGAAGCATGTGGTTGGAAATTGGGGCACCGCAGACGCGCGTGTCCTGATGACAAGCGAGGGGAACGATATCTATTCCCTCAGCTATAATATCAAGGAGTTTTATGGTGTGAGTGATGGTGAGCAGGTTTTTCAGCTTGCCTTCGTATTCCGAAACGTGGATGGAAGTATTGTCGGGCGCGATCAGGATGGATCGGATATTTATACCGACGTTTTTCCTGTGGAGGATGGTCTGTTTATGACAGTTTCATCCCCCAGTCAATCTCTCAATGTCATTTATGACGATGACAGTATTGAAGTGTCTGTATTGCTGAATATGGAGGCGGAGCTGAAGGTTTATGACAATGGGATCCTGGTGCATTCCGACACTGCAGTCGAAGCACAGTTTTTCATATTACCTGACGCGCTCGATTTGCACATTCTTGAAATTATCGGAACCACAGTGGACGATACAGTCACGTGGGAGAGCACTTATTTTGTCATAGAAAGAAACCCGGTATTCCTCGATCCTCCTCCCGGGATTAATAATGGGCTGAATTATTACACGGACTCAACCTATATTTTCCAACTTTTTGCGCCTATGAAGGAGCATGTTTTTGTTCTGTGTCCTGAAAATGAGTTTGCGGTACAATCGCGCTTCCGCTGTCATTTGGCAGAAGACCTCTCTACATTCTGGGTGGAACTTCCTGTTTCATTCTTCGAGAATGATCAGAATTCCTATCAATACCTTATCGATGGAACAATTAAAGTGGCGGATCCTTATTCCGTAGTCGTCCTGGATCCTTCAAATGATTTTTGGGTCGATCCTGATATTATGGCTGAATGGCCGTCTTATCCGGAAGAACACACAGATGGCAGGGTCACGGTCTTTGATGTCGTATACGAGTCATTCGATTGGACCGATGATTTTGTCAAGCCTGAAATAACGGATCTTGTCATTTACGAACTCCTGATGCGTGACTTCCTGGAAGATCACAGGTACGAATCCTTATTGGATACGCTTGACTACTTTGAGAAGCTTGGAATTACTGCCATAGAGCTCATGCCGATAAATGAATTTGAAGGCAATAATAGTTGGGGTTACAACCCATCATTTCACATGGCCCTGGACAAATATTACGGCGGAAGGGAGCAGTTTAAGCACTTTATTGATGAGGCACACAAACGTGGAATTGCTACCATTCTTGATGTGGTATATAATCACGCCTTTAGTCAATC
>QMOR01000169.1 GCA_003648285.1 Bacteroidota bacterium | reverse complement strand
TCTGACAACAGTATGTACGACGTCTTCAGTGTGAATGGTAAACTCTTTGCCTCTAATACCAATAATGTCTACAGATCCGATAACGGAGAGCGAGGAACGTGGGCATTGATCACAAACTCAAGTTCTGGATTCCCAACGAGCTGGACACGTACAGAATTTACAGTCTGCGAAAAGGATGACAATGTGCTATTTGCAGTAGGTGCCCGAGGTAGTACAGGCACAGCGGTGTACGTAACGACTGACGGAGGTGCCAACTGGGCCAACAAAGGTATTCCTGGAGGTGGCAGCGATTTCACAAATGGACAGGCCTGGTACGATCTGGATATTGCCGCTGACCCGTTTAATTGTCTCAACGCAATCGTTGCCGGAGTGCCACTATTCCGGACGACAAATCAGGGAGCGAACTGGAACCAACTTCCACACTCAAGCTATCAGAGCTCACTGGGACATGTGGATCAACACAAAGTATATTATGACCCCAACCATCAAGGCACAATTTATTTCGGAAATGACGGCGGTATTTGGCGTAGTACTGACGGTTCAGGCCTGATTATCGCAGAAAAGAACTTTGGATATATCACGACGCAGTACTACGGTGCAGCTATTCATCCTGATACCTTTTCCAATCATATGATTGGAGGTACTCAGGACAATGGATCTCATCTTCTGAATAATGGAGGTGTGAGCAGCGGACGTCATGTGTGGGGTGGAGATGGTTTTTTGGCGCACATCGATCAAAAAGACCCTGTTTATCAGATGGTATCTTCCCAGTTCGGGAATTGGGGTCTGAGTACGAATGGTGGAAACAGTTTTTCCGGAGGCCAAAGCGTGAGTGGTGGATTTTTAAATCCTTCCGATTATGACAGTGATGCCGGAATTCTGTATACACAGACCAGTCTTGGAGATTTCTACAGATGGAATGTAAAGACAGGCCAGGCTGAAGCTGTCAATTGGACAAGTAATGTCCCACCGGGCAATGTCTCGACTGTAGCCGTTGACCCCAATACACCAAACCGTGTGTACTTCGGCACCAGAACAGGTCGTGTCATTCGCGTAGACAATGCGCATGAAGGCGAGGAAGTCGTTGCCGAGAACCTTTACGTTCAGGGCAGCCGGACTATATCCAGTATCTCATTGGGAAATGGAGAACCTGATCACATATTAGTTACTATTTCTAATTACGGTGTCAACAATAGTGTACTGACCTCGGATGACGGTGGATTGACCTGGGCAACCGCCGAAGGCAATCTACCCGACATGCCTGTCCGTTGGGGTATTTTCAGCCCAAAGGACCCCAGTGAAGCACTCATTGCGACAGAAACAGGAGTCTGGAGTACGAGCTTCCTCAATGGAAATGCGACGACTTGGAATCCACCACTTCCCGGTGCAGGATCACCGGTGGTCAGAACAGACCAGCTGGACTGGAGATCATCAGATCTCATAGTCATTGCAGCCACCTATGGACGTGGACTGTGGACATCAAGTGTGTTTGCACAACCACGCGCGAAATTTATCGCACCACAGGTACACTACCTGAATTCTCCACTACAATTTGTTGGGGATGTGTCACTGAATGCCGAATCTTACGAATGGGACTTCGGTGATGGCACATTTTCTACTGAAGCCAACCCTGTAAAGGTTTATACCGAAATCGGAGAATACCCTGTGCTATTGACTATCAACGGTGATTTGTCAACAAACTCGACGGTAAAAATACTTCCTGAAGTTCCACTCCCATATGTCCAAGGCGAAGCCACATATAGTGGGAGCTTTGAAGGATTTGAAGAGCATTACGGTACTGGATTTACCAATGGCTCCGAATTTTCACGGGGCAATTCCGTGATTCTTGGAAAAAATGGGACAAAATCGGGTGATTGGGCTATGGTATTGGATGGCAACAGTGCGTTTTATGACAAAAATACCCAGGCTGCCTTTTACCTCCCGGAGTTTGACTTTAATGAAGAAAGTATTTATACGCTGAGTTTCTGGGCAAACCATTGGATGCAGGGTAGTGATGGATTCATCGTTGAGTATACCGTTGATGGCGGACAGGCATGGAACATCCTGGGTAAACAAGAATCAGGGTGGTATAACTTCAATAGCAATGCACTGGAAAATAGTGCCTGGCCTAACAACACGCCGTATTTCACCAAAGAGGTCGGTGGATATACTTACTATTCCACAAATGTGAGTTTCTTATCAGGGCAGACCGATGTGGCTTTTAGATTTCAGTTTAGATCTGATGGTACCGGATTTCACCCGGGAGTTGCAATCGATGACGTTGAGGTTTCGAGGTATGAAGGTGAGCTGCAAACAAACGTGACTATTTTCGATGGTGGATTCACCGATGGGAATAAGGAAATCACACTCGAATGGACCACCTTCCCTGAGTATTATTGTCAAACTTTTGAAATTGAACGCAGCGTCAATGGAAGAGATTTTGAAATGATTGCGCAAGTTGGATGCAAAGGTGGGGTCAGTGATAAACAACAGAAATATACATTCGAAGACAGCCAGGGAGGAAGCTTATTCTTCTATCGATTAAAAGTGATCAACGAAAATCCGGATGGAGAATATGCTTTCGAATTCTATACGCCTACAATTACTGTGAGAAGAAGTTCATTCGAAGGTGTCGAGGTTTATGTCCCTGATAGCGGACCCAGAATTTTTCCAAATCCATTCAGAGATCATCTCACTGTTACCTTCACAGACAAAGTAGATCAAAACGTAGATTTCAGAATGTTTGATTCCTCAGGCAGACTTGTATTTGAGCAGTCCGAGTTTGTAAACGATGTGTACGTATCACTGAATGTCATTCAAATGATTGCGGGAACATACTATCTGAATATCAAAATTGGAGATGGCGAGGAAAAGTCATATACACTTATAGGAGGGTTCTGACGCTGCACATTTGTTGCTCAGGACAAAGTGCTTTGTACCAACAAACGGTTGATCACTTTTGTACTTGATAAAATAAAAGAGAGGCTGCAAGTCACATTTGCAGCCTCTCTTTTATTTATAGAATATGCCTACTTAAGCATTTTCTTTGAGCTCTTTAATAAATAATGGCTTTAATCCCTGAGCTGCGTCTATAATAAGATCTTCATCAGAAGGAAATGGTTGCATACCAATAAAACGCCTTTCCCTACTTCTGAGAGCTCTTCTGTCACCCGAAAATGTCTGGCCCATATGGTAAAATCTCGCTTCACTATTTATTGGTACTGACATGATGACATGGCCATCTTTCAGGTCTGTAATTCTCATCTCTGCTGACACATATCCAGCCTTCTCCTGGTGCGTGCGAATGACGTTTGCCCTCACCCTGATAAATCGTTTCTCCCGTATATCGTTGCCCAGACTGTCCTTGGCAACATTGCCTCGCTCATCCAATACATAGTCCCATCCATCTTCAATGCGCTTTGTGCGCTCAATTGTTTCTTGCCTCAAAGATTCAGTCCCGACATCCACGTTTGTTATGATAATTCTGGCTTCCAGATCTGCATGCACCGTGCTATCACCGTCAAATGTAAAGCGTGTCCAGAATCCATCACTGACAGGAAAATCCTGCGTTAATAATCCAGCGAGATAGCTTGGCATCCAATCACCTGATGCGTTTTCCTGTACGATTCTCACATGATTTATACCAAGCTCTTTTGCCTCTTTTCGCAGGTCGATCACATCGAAATATAAATCTGTGTAATCAAATATTTTATCGAATGCCCGGTAAGCCTTTCTGGCGGAGAGCTTGTCATTGAGGCGTCCTTGCTCCAGAAGTGCATTTCCTTCCTGATACAATTCCACTAAAACCGCATCCTCCGCAATAGCCAATATTTCGCCAGTCTTCACAAATTTAAAATTTGCCCGATACCCTTCGCGATCAATCAATGGCAGAAATGGCTGTATTCTTCTCTGCTTCATCTCGATTGATTCAGCGAGTGTGATGATTTTCTCCCAGTCAGATGCGCGGCCATTGTTCCTGAGCATTCCAATCCGATCCATATCGCGTTGGACAGATTTCGCAAATGCCGTCTCCAATGCCCGAACATACTTTTCTTTTTTATTCTTCTTGCCGCTTAGTCGTTTATGGGCAAGCGCTATGACCTGGTCATAATTCCCATTGTCCATCATTTTTTCAACGGACTGACAACTGCCTATCAGTAGTGTTACCGTCAGCAATGCGAGTAGCTTAAGTGTTTTCATGATTCCGTATTTAGTTATAGTAAAGACGGAGTTCATGCTGGCAGAGTGACAGTCAAAACATTTAAACTTCGGTTAAGATGGTCATTGGAATGGTTAAGATGTATTAAATCATGGCGAGCTTACTTAATACGTGTTAAAATTGAACTTGTGCACTCATCGATTTGTGGCTTGCATTCATCATGTCAACTGGGTTTCAGGTTCATGGTTTCGGCAGACAACTCATTGGCCAGGGCATGACGGACAAAGCGCTTGAGGTATTCGAGCTCAACTATGAAAAATTTGAACAAAAACAGGATATCAACTGATTTGTATGTCACAACAGCAAGAATGCGCATTAATCACGAGCCAAAATGTTGGCAAACTTGTTAAAAAATCCATAACCAGGGCAATGCAATGCGCAGAGACTGGGTTTAATATGTAAATTTGGTCTAAATCTATAATCAAAAACTCAACAACATGAAGAAATTTGCATTGCTATTTGCTCTCATTCTTGGCTTTGGACTCACAGGCGTTCAGGCACAATCCCATTGTGATAAGAAAGCCTCTAAGTCTTGTGCACAGAAGTGCAGTAAAGCTGATAAATCAGCTGACAAAGCTGACGCCGGATCTGCTGATGCGGCTGCCAAGCTCGCCTCTATGGACGAGTCCATTGACATGAAAGTATGCGAATACTCAGGCAATGTGTCCTATACGCGCAAAGCAGTTGGTGATGACGGAGAAGTGAACAATGAGCCAGTGAGCTACAGCGCTTCCACTAACAAGTTTGTTTCGCTGACTGATTCTGAAAAGAAATCATGTTGTGCATCAGGTTCTGGTAACGGTGAAGGATCGAGTGCCAATGCCGGTAAAGCTTCAAGCTCTGATTCAGGAGCAGCTTGCTGCAGTAAAAAAGGCAGTAAGAACACTAAAAGTGAGATGAAGCATACACAGGCGGTAGGTAAGAAATCAAGTAAATAAGAAAAATAGCAAGTAATTGCCTGGCCCGGTCTGATAAACAGACCGGGCTTTTTTTGTTTCAAAAACTCTAATGATACTTATCACTCATCCGCAGCGAATGGAATTTTGTATCTTTAAGTGTTGAATCGAGCGTCTTAAATTACGCCGCATGACGGGAGAAAATAGCAAGTTAAGCCCAGGGTGGATGGACAATATTATGGAGGCTGTCGGTGACACTCCACTGGTCAAGCTCAAGACATTCTCAAAGCTCTGCGGGTGTACAATTCTTGGTAAAGTAGAGGGATTGAATCCCGGATTGTCAGCCAAAGATCGCATTGCGATTGAGATTATAGATCAGGCTGAAAAGGCAGGAAAGATTAAACCCGGAGGCACATTTGTTGAATCAACTTCCGGAAATACCGGTTTTGCTTTGGCAATGGCATGCATTGTAAGGGATTACAAATGTATCCTTGCGATACCCGACAAGAGCTCTGAAGAGAAGATCCATCAACTGAGGGCAATGGGAGCCACAGTACTCGTGTGTCCGAGCAATGTAAGCAGTGGTGATCCTTTGTCATATTACTCTCAGGCAAAGACAGCAGCAGAGAACATCCCTAACTCCTTTTACGTCAATCAATACTTCAACAGGGCGAATTTTGACGCGCACTACAAATCGACCGGCCCTGAAATCTGGAAACAAACTGGAGGATTGATTACACATTATGTGGCTACTGTGGGAACAGGTGGTACAATTTCAGGAGCGGCTACCTACCTCAAAGAGCAGAATCCTGAAATAAAGATCATCGGCGTAGATGCTGAAGGCTCGATATTGACAAAATACCATGAATCAGGTAAAGTGGACATGTCCGAATCTCACCCCTATCTACTGGAAGGGGTTGGAAAGGGCATGATTCCCGGGAACATCGATTTTGACATTATCGATCGGTTTATTAAAGTAGATGATAAAAACAGCGCCTTTCGAGCCCGACAGCTCGCCAAGCGTGAAGCGATATTTGCCGGATACAGCAGTGGTGCTGCCATACAGGCCATTCTACAGCTCAGACGATTATGGCGCCCTGAGCACGTTGTTGTTGTATTACTTCCTGATCATGGAAGTAAGTATATGAGCAAAGTATACAATGATGGTTGGATGCAACGACAGGGCTTCATACGCAGTCTGAGCAAGTATGCCAACAGTTATAAAATTCAAAAGAGACTTGAAAAGGTCATCACGAAATATGTGAAATATGGATCTGTTTGATAGAATAAGAAAGAATAGAGGTCCTTTGGGCCAATACGCGGACTCTGCCAAAGGATATTACATTTTCCCCAAGCTTGAAGGTGATCTCAAGGCACATATGACGTTTAACGGAAAAGAGGTAATCTGTTGGAGTATCAATAATTATCTGGGAATCGGACATCATCCTGAAATTATCAAGGCAGACGCAGAGGCGGCCGCTAGATGGGGCATGGCCTATCCGATGGGCGCGCGCATGATGTCTGGAGATACTGAGATGCATTATAAGCTCGAAGCCGAATTAGCTGATTTTGTAAAAAAGGATGCTGCCGTTTTAGTCAATTTTGGCTACCAGGGTTTTATGTCAGCCATAGACGCACTTCTGACACGCAGAGATGTAGTCGTCTATGATGCCGAGAGTCATGCGTGTATCGTAGATGGCGTCCGAATGCATTTGGGCCGGCGCATTGCCTTTGATCACAATGACATGGAAAGCCTCGAAAAACACCTGGTACGTGCCACAAAACTGGCCGAAGAATCCGGAGGTGGTGTCCTCGTTATTTCTGAAGGCGTGTTTGGCATGCAAGGTGATCAGGGCAAACTCAAAGAGATCGTAGCATTAAAAAAGAAATATCCATTCCGCCTTTTGGTTGATGACGCACACGGTTTT
>QMOR01000168.1 GCA_003648285.1 Bacteroidota bacterium | reverse complement strand
CTCTAGTTTACGCACTCCCGTCAGGTATTGGCTTGTCAGGCTATCCTTTGCCTCGATCAGCATATTCTCATATGATCCGGCATAAACCAGGTGACCTCCATGGATGCCTGCTCCCGGTCCGATATCGATGATTTCATCTGCTTTTCGAATGACCTCCTCTTCGTGCTCGACGACAACCACTGTATTGCCAAGATCCCTCAAATGGTATAGCACCTTTATCAATTGATGTGTATCTTTTGGATGCAGCCCCACGCTCGGTTCATCGAGAAGATACAATGAGCTGGTCAGGTTGCTCCCAAGAAGGCGCGTGAGATTGATGCGCTGTGTTTCTCCGCCGCTCAGTGTGGATGAAACCCGGTCGAGATTCAAATAGCTCAGACCGACCTGCAGCATGGTCTCAAGCCGCGTCTTCACTTCCAGAAGAATCCGCTCAGCAATCTGCTCTTCATGCAGAGTAAGTTTGATTCCGACGAAGAAATCATTGAGCTCCTCTATCGACATTCGTGTCAGTTCCGGAAGGCTTTTGCCGCTTACCTTGACATATACCGCCTCTTTTCTCAGTCGCCCACCTTCACATTCAGGACAGACGGTCCGTCCCCGATATCTTGCGAGCATGACCCTGTTCTGGATCTTATAACTCTTCGCAAGCAGTTTTGCAAAAAAATCATCTATCCCACCAACCACGGAGTTGCCTTTCCACAACAGGCGTTTTTGTTTGGCAGTAAGATCATGATACGGTCTGTGTATCGGAAAATCATATTCCTCTGCATGGTCGATAAAGCGATCAAGCCATCGCCCGGTCTTCTCTCCTTTCCAACAAGCCACAGCTCCCTCATAGATACTCTTGACGGGGTCCGGAATCACCTTCTTCTCGTCAATGCCCATTACACGCCCAAACCCCTCACACTTCGGGCAGGCTCCGAATGGGTTATTGTAATTAAACAAATGCGGTACCGGTTCAATAAACTCGATGCCGTCCAACTCGAATCTGTTGTTAAACTCCCGTGCCTCGCCATCGATGATCTCTACGACACATGTCCCGTCACTTTCAAACATGGCAGTCTGCACGCTGTCAGCAATGCGCTTGCGCTCGTCCTCATCTTCATGCTTAATGACAAACCGATCGACCAGGAGTTGAAATTTTCTGACGTCCTTATGTCCTAATGTTGAAGCAAGCACCTTGGGATTCTCATCGACCAGCTCTTCAATCCGGGTGATCTTACCTTTGTAGCGCACCCGGGTAAAGCCTTTTTGCATCAGAATCTCCAGCTCCTTTCCAATGGTGCGATCAATATTGCGGTCATGAAGCTCTGAAAAGAGCTGAATTTTGGTCCCTTCAGGCAGGCTGTACATATAGTCAACCACATGCGTTACTGTATGCTTTGTCACTTCATTGCCCGTGATAGGCGAGATAGTTCTTCCCACACGCGCAAAAAGCAGCCTGAGGTAGTCATATATCTCCGTCAATGACCCAACTGTGGATCTGGCATTGCGCGTACTGACTTTTTGTTCGACCGCTATCGCCGGGCAAATCCCCTTGATATAGTCGACGTCGGGCTTCTTCATCCGGTTGAGAAACTGACGTGCATATGACGAAAGGCTTTCTACATAGCGACGCTGCCCTTCGGAGTACAGCGTATCCATCACCAGCGAGGATTTGCCCGATCCTGACAGGCCAGTTACTACCACAAGCTTGTTCTTAGGGATAGTTACATCAATGTTCTTCAGGTTATTACTCCTTGCTCCCTTGATGAATATCTCGGTATTTTCGCTTCTTATCGGTCTGGATTTTGCCTGACTCATGCAGTTTGGTAAGGTTTTTGCGCCTGTAATTTTGCAAATGTGCAACAAGTTTGAAAAAGTCTGATACTTATATATATGTTAAGACTAAATTTCATATGAGGTTGCACTTTTCAAGATATTCTTTTAGATTTGTCGCAACAATCTAGTATTTGTCTAAATAAAAACATCGTCTATAGCAGCACATTTCTACACTGACTAATAATTTCTGAACATTAAAACACGTGTAGACATGAGTAGTGCAACGCTAACTGATCAGCAATTGATCAATCTGTACCTAAGTGGAGACGACAAGGCTTTCGAAACACTTCTGGTCCGTCACAAGAGTAAGATTTATACTTCTATCTATTTGTTTGTGAAGGATCACGACCAGGCAAATGACATCTTCCAGGAAGTTTTTATCAAGATTATTGACACCCTGAGAAAGGGGAAATACAATCACGAGGGCAAATTCCTCCAATGGGCCATGCGTATTGCGTACAATATGTGCGTGGATCAGTTTCGCCGAGGCAGACGCCGGACCAAGGTTTCAGCAACAGAGACCTTTGATATCTTCGATATCATAGAATCACCTGAACCGAATCAGGAATTTGTCATGATCCAGGATCAGACGCATAGTAAAGTAAAACAGCTCGTCGATGCACTACCGCCCGAGCAGCGTGAGGTCGTCATCCTAAGGCATTATGCCGATATGAGCTTCAAGGAAATTGCAGCACTGACACAAGTCAGCATCAATACCGCACTGGGCCGTATGCGTTATGCACTTATCAATATGCGGAAGATGGTCGAGGAGACACACATGATTCTACAGTAAAAAATTATTCAGCACTACGCCATGTCGGCGGGAGGGCTTTAGGATCGGGGAACTGGTGCTAAAGCCCTTTTTCGTTCCGTTGGTGACGGAGCTCGATTTCAGATTCCTGATGTCTGATGTCTGATTTTTGAGTTTTCGGCGCTGCCGGACCGTTTTTTTATGTTACGCGGGTTCCTATTCAGGGATCATTGCTCAGATATCTTCGAAGCAGTCTTTTGGATATAAATCATCTTTTCACCAACGCTCTTCATCTTAGGCAGGCAATGCACTCCTCACCACCCTCCCCACCTTCGGTGGACGACGCACTCCTCAACTCCTTCACTCCTTCACTCCTTCACTCCTCAACTCCTCAACTCCTTCCCACCTTCGCTAGCTTCGGTCGACAACGCACTCCTCAACTCCTTCACTCCTCAACTCCTCCATTCCTCGACTCCTCGACTCCTCCATTCTTCTTGGGGACAGGATCGTAGCCATGGCCTCCCCATGGGTGACAACGGCCGATGCGCTTCAGGCCCAGCCAGACGCCTTTGAAAATACCCCACTCTTCTATTGCATGAACCATATAATGTGAACAGGTCGGATTAAATCTGCATGATGATCCCAGTAATGGTGAAATCGTCCATTGGTAGACACGAATGGGAAATATGACGATCTTTCTGATTACTTGTTTCATTGTCATTCTTATTGCAGGCGACATGTTCTTATTGGAGGTCGCATGTTGATTCCCTCTTGTCTGACGGAATCTGTTTTGTTGTTGGGTTTGTTTTGTTGTTGGGTCTTTTTTACTGTTAGTTCTTTTTTGTGTTGAATCCCGTTTTGTTGTTGAATCCTGTTTTTGTTGGCTTCCATTCTACGCGGTGAATTCTATTTTGCATTTTGGATCCCGTTTTGCCACGGAATAAATTCCGTGGAGATGCGATGATCGCGTCTCTACCGCCCCGTTTCTATTTTGATTTTGGGGGTATTATGGTCTAACAAAAACATTTGTTTCTTGTTGTTGTCGATCTGGAAACTGACGATATTTTTTTGATCATCGAATATTTCGCATAGCAGATCGTATGAGATTGTCAATTCAGGTGACAGGGTGACATCTGTTGCTTCGATGTAGACCCACATGCCCAATGGTTCATCTCCTACCTCCTTTCCTAGAAATGTGACATCGATCTGCCCCGATTCCGTTGTAAGGGCAAAATGCTGTGATACATACTTCTGTACCATTACTTCTGCGCTATCAATTTCCAACTCTGTGCAAAGGTGAATTGGTCCGTCGAAATCCTGCTTCAATGCAAGCTCCAGATCATCCACATACATGTGCTGTACGATCTCCAGGGATTGTGTTTCTGTCCGGTACGTTATTTCGCATCTGCTCACATGAAATTCATGTGGCAAAACCAGTGATAGAACAGTTAGAATGAGTGTTGTCAGCACCTTTTATTGAATCAATAACGATAGTAGTCCGGCTTGTACGGTCCGTCTTGTGTCACGCTGAGGTAGTCAGCCTGATCCTGAGATAACCGTTCCAGGACGACACCCAGTTTTTCAAGGTGTAGAAATGCTACTTTCTCGTCCAGGTGCTTTGGAAGAACGTAGACCTTATTTTCATAGTTATCACCGTTATCCCAAAGCTCTATCTGCGCCAACGTCTGATTTGTGAATGAATTTGACATCACAAATGATGGATGACCCATTGCGCAACCGAGATTCACAAGGCGGCCTTCAGCGAGGAGAATGACGTCCTTGCCATTGATTGTGTACTTATCTACTTGTGGCTTGATGACTATTTTTGAATCGCCGTGATTGTCGTTGAGCCAAGCGACATCGATCTCGTTATCAAAATGGCCTATGTTGCAGACAATTGCCTTATCCTTCATGTTGGAGAAATGCTCTCCTGTAATGACGTCTTTGCAACCAGTTGCTGTCACGATGATATCTGCTTCCGGGATCGCATCGCTCATCTTCTTCACCTCATATCCTTCCATGGCCGCCTGTAAGGCGCATATCGGATCGACCTCCGTTACGATCACACGACATCCAGCTGAGCGAAGAGACGCTGCTGAACCCTTTCCAACGTCACCATGTCCTGCTACAACCGCCACTTTACCCGCCATCATGACATCGGTTGCCCGACGAATGGCATCAACAAGTGATTCACGACAACCGTACTTGTTGTCAAATTTTGATTTGGTCACGGAGTCATTGACATTGATTGCCGGCATTGGCATCGTGCCATTTTTCTCACGCTCATATAGTCTGTGTACGCCTGTGGTGGTTTCCTCCGTGATACCCTTGACATTTGCTGCAAGCTCAGGATATTTGTCTAACACGATATTAGTCAGATCACCTCCATCGTCAAGTATCATATTCAACGCCTGACCACCTTTGAAGCCACGCAAAGTTTGCTCAATACACCAATCATACTCCTCTTCGGTCATATTTTTCCATGCAAATACAGGTACACCGGTCTCGGCGATTGCTGCGGCTGCGTGATCCTGTGTAGAAAAAATATTACATGAAGACCATGTCACGTCGGCACCGAGAGCTACAAGTGTTTCAATCAGGACGGCAGTCTGAATCGTCATGTGCAGACAACCTGCAATACGCGTACCTGCCAGAGGTTTTGAATCACCAAATTCTTCCCGAAGTGCCATTAAACCAGGCATTTCAGCTTCAGCCAATTCAATTTCCAGTCTCCCCCAGGAGGCGAGACTGATATCTTTTACTTTGTACTTCAATGATTGATCTACTGCTTGCATTTGAATTATCGTTGTGTTAAGAAATTTCCCACATCACCTCGTTGACTTCAACTTTTCAGGGGATGAAGCGCATATCTCATTTATCGGTTATTGTGAGATCCGATTTTCAACGGGCGTGCAAAGATACAAGTTCCGTTTTTATGAAACATAAAATGGCTGACATAGTTGATCGGGTAATTGAAAATAAGGTATCCTGTCCATTCTCAGGGAAGGATTTGTAATTTATTGCCTGTATCCTTCGACTCTCTCACCATCTGCGGGGTCGCTTAGGATGACATGTACACATATTGGGGCTCGTGGGATAAAGGTCTGCTTGTCATCTTCACTCCGCAAGCGCCTTCTGGACAATTAGAAAATTCAAAGCTTATCGCAACATCAGATATGTGGAAGATCACAACAAGGATTCGTACACGCCAATAAGCTGCGAGGCTGTAGAATCAGGAGCAAATTTCTGCACGTGCGCCTTCCTTGCTGCAACACATTCTTCGGAGCCTTTGCCATCACTGCGCACCTGGAGCATAGCGCTTTTTATCTCATCTACTGAACACGCATCAACATACTTCGAAACATCTCCTCCGGCTTCGGGCAATGAAGAACTATTTGCTGTAATGACAGGAATGCCTACTGAGAGTGCTTCGATAACGGGGAGTCCAAAACCCTCGTATAAAGACGGATATACCAACCCCAATGCCTCATGATAAATTGCTGGAAACAACCTGAAAGGTAAATCCCCGAGGAATTCAACCCATGGACCAAGCTTATTTTTCTGGATGTAGCGCACTACTCTTCCCATATATTTACGACCACTACCGACCACCAGAAGTGGCATTCGGTCTGCTTCAGGCATACTATGAATCGCCTCTACAATGCGCAACAGGTTTTTTCGTGGGACAAGACTCCCTACGTAAAGAAAATACGTTTCCGGGAGGCTAAATAATGCATGCACCTCGTCAATATCCTCCTGCGGTACAGGATTTGCAAACTGCGGATCACAAGATTGGTAGACGACATCAATCTTGTCCTCCGGCGTTTTATAGAACTTTATAATATCTCTTTTGGTTGACTCACTGATAGCAATAATCCGATCAGAATTAGCGCACGCATACTTGCATTTACGCTCATAAATCATCCGGTCAAGAGAAGGGAAATCTTTTGGGCGAATGCGATGAATCATGTCGTGTACAGTTACGACTGTTTTGCATTCGAGCTTGTCACTTGAAAATGGAATCTGGTGTGACAAGCCATGAAAAACATCTGGACGATATTTGTTTACGTCCTTGTAAACAGACCATGTCCGCCATGCAGCACCACCGCCTTCGTACAATTGATATTTAGTCGAGTCAAAAAATGACTCGGTCCGAGGCAACCTCTTGCCTTTTGGTGTAAACAGTGAAATCCGGGTTTCCGGATAGTACTGTTTCAGATTGGCTACGAGGGTTCGACTGTAGTTTCCAAGTCCTGTAAAATTATGAAACAGGCGTTTGGCGTCAAATCCTATGTGCACGAGCAGTTGAGTTTTTCGTGAACTGTGAAAATACACGATTATCCGGGAGTAAAGTCCTAACTAAAGTAAATTCCCGAGTCAATTAATTACATTGTAAAAAAGTCTCATATGACGTCGAATAAATGGTCTTTTCCGATATATCTGGTTGTTGTACTGGTTGTAATGGTGGTCAGCGCCTGTCAATCACCTGATTCTGAAGAAGTAGCTGACCCTGACGAGCTCGTCATCCGTGATTCCGT
>QMOR01000167.1 GCA_003648285.1 Bacteroidota bacterium | reverse complement strand
CGTCATATGGGGATTTGGTACAGTACCTGGTTTGGTCATTCCCTCTGGTAGGGGCAATGATGATACTCACCTGGCGGATTGGTAATATCAACGTCGAGGGTCATCCTCTTCTTCCGGAGATGGTGGTGTGGGGCATCTACGCTTTATTGGCTGTGATATATATTGCTCATGCGGCAAAAACTCTTCAGATCAATTTGCCGTATCTAAAAGCGGGTGTTCCGGAAAAAGACAAGTACGCGTGGAGTAGTGTAGCTGCCCTGAACAGTACATATTTCGCAAATTTCGGCGCTGAGTTAGCAGTTGTTTCCATGCTTCCTATGTTTTTTGAAATGACATTCAAAGGTTTGAAGAATGATTCCGGGGACTTCATGATGACGGCTACACTTGCGGGCCTTGTGGCAGCGTCGTTTGCATTTGTCAATCTGCTCGCCAGACCTCTGGGAGGGTATCTTTCGGATAAGATGAAGAACAGGAAAAGAACGATGCTCGCGTACATGATCGGCATTGCAATTGGATTTTTCCTGATGGGGAATATTGGAAAATGGGGACCGCTTGACGCAGATGGTGTCGCTACGATTGTGCCGATGTTTGAGGGTGTCTGGTGGCTTGTTGTCTCAGTAGTGATTACCATAGTGGCCTCAATGTTTGTGCAAGGTGCGGAAGGAGCTACGTTTGCGATTATTCCAATGATCAATAACAGGATGACCGGACAAATAGCGGGTATGGCTGGAGCCTATGGCAACGTTGGAGCAGTATTCTATCTGGTACTTTATTCACTTGTAGATGCAAAGACATTTTTCTTCGTCATTGCTGCTGGTGCAGCCGCGAGTTTCCTCTATTGCCTATTCGCATTAAAGGAGCCAAAGCACGCATTCGACGATGAGTTTTAGTAATTCAAAAATCTCCAAAGGAGTCCTTCGGACAAAATTTAGAATTCTCCAAAGGAGTCCTTCGGACAAAATTTAAAAACTATGTCAGTAAATATTTCAAAATGGAATGTCGAGGACAATGAATTTTGGCAATCGACCGGTAAAAAGATAGCTACCAAGAATCTGTGGATATCTATTCCTGCTCTCTTGCTGGCGTTTGCGGTGTGGATCATGTGGAGTGTGATCGCCACCAAGCTCAAAGAGTTTGGATATAACTTTGGCATGATTACAGGGGACATGAATCCTGAGGAGATCACTGCCAAATTGAAAGAAATAAATTCCCTGTATTATACATTGCCGGCTATCGCAGGACTTGCAGGTGCCACGTTGCGGATTCCTAATTCATTTCTGATTGGTATTGGTGGGGGGCGTAATGTCATTTTTATTACAACGGCATTGCTGCTTATTCCCGCGATCGGTGTTGGGATGGCTCTGCAGGATATCAATACACCTTATATGACGTTTGCGGTACTCGCGATGTTGTCTGGTTTTGGTGGAGGAAATTTTGCATCCTCCATGAGTAATATCAGTTATTTCTTCCCAAAGAAGATGCAGGGCACATCACTAGGTCTCAATGCCGGGATTGGTAATCTTGGGGTAGGAGTGATGCAGAAAGTAATTCCGGTCGTTGTTGGACTCTTCTTGTTTTCAGCGATTGGTGAAGGTGGTGAGGTGATTCAAAACAGCCCTCTAGCAGGTGTTCAAAATGCGGGATGGGTATGGGTGCCCTTGTTAGTGATCGCGGCAATTGCTGCATATTTTGGGATGAATAATGTGATAACCGGTACACCTAAACTCCCGGGAGCATTGCAGGGCATTGGGAAGACCCTTCTGATGGTTTTCCTTGGGCTCATCGGAGCAGCTGTTGGTTCCTACATGCTCGTGTCACTTAAGGTCAATATGTGGATCGTCTTACCTGTCGTGATACTACTCACGCTCGCGTTGATGAAGTTTGCTACTCCAGGGGAAATCAAAGAGAACCTGAATAAGCAATTTGCCATCTTTAGCAATAAGCATAACTGGGTCATGACGATTATCTACACGATGACGTTTGGTTCATTTATCGGTTTCTCGGCGGCATTTCCAAAACTCTGTCAGGATATATTTGTCTATTCCGATCCGAGCAATCCTGAGTTTGTCAATCCGAATGCACCGGACTTCCTGATGTGGGTATTTCTTGGGCCGGTCATTGGTGCCCTAATCCGTCCGGTAGGAGGGTGGCTTTCTGACAAAATCAATAGTGGAGCCAAGGTCACTGCCTTCAGTACAATCGTGCAGATTGCAGCGACATTGGCGGTTGCCTATTTTGTGATTCAGGCGAGAAATGCGGATTCCCCTGAGCAGTACTGGTGGCCGTTTTTCGCGAGCTTTATGGTTCTGTTCCTGACCACAGGAATCGGGAATGGATCTACGTTCAGAAGTATTCCGAATATTTTCAGCAAAGAACAAGCGGGACCAGTACTTGGATGGACTTCTGCGATTGCAGCGTACGGTGCGTTTATTATCCCGAAGGTATTTGGTCAGCAGATTGCGGCGGGTACGCCAGAGTTGGCGTTATACGGTTTCGCTGTTTATTACTTTATTTGTCTTTTGCTTAACTGGTGGTATTATCAGGGGCCGAAGGCGGAGATTAAGAATCCGTAATTTGGAGGCTAGATGTGTGTGGCTCAATGGCACGCGGATTTAACTGATGCTAGAGGTTTTCACGGATTTATTTTTATAATGTGTTTTCTGTGGGATGTGTTGTGATGGAGTTAATGTATGTTGGAACTGGTTGGAGTTAAGAGTTAACAACTAGGAATTAAGAATTATTAATTTTCAATTTAAAAAATGATTGATTTAAAAGTAATCAACAAAGTAGATCCGCTGAAGCGGAATGTGGATAAAGGGCTGGAAGGAGAAGAGCTTTCTCCGATGGATCCGCCGGACGCATATTCTCCGCCAAATGATAAGACGATCCCGTATGAGCAGATGCACGGATTTATTCAGAAGCTGATGGATGAGCATAAGGTGATGATTGAGGAGCTAGACAAGCTTGAGGGAGCATTTACTGAGATGAAGGAGGAAGGGATATCCAAGGCATTGTTTGGCAAGATCGCTGACTTCTTTCGATTTTTTGACGATGAGATTCTTGAGCATACACGTCGGGAAGAGCGGGATCTCTTTCGGCTTGTGCACATTCGATTGTTGAAAAATAATGAGCACAGCACGGGTGAGATACCGGTCACGAGCATAGATATGATGGAGGACGACCATGTCAAGACTCTTCAGCTTGCCACGATTGTTTTCAACTTCCTTGGTATGGCGATGCGGCTTCCGGATGAAAATTCACGCCTCATCATGCTTGATGCTGCCATAGAGCAAGGAAAAGCATTCATTGAGCTCATGCGCTTGCATATCTTTCGTGAAGAGACCATTGCGTTTTCTCAGGCGATGGAGTATTTGACCGTTGAGGAGTTGGACGCAATGTGAAATTTTCAGAATTAATGATGTGATGGTCATAAATTTTTGGTGACCATTGGCTGGTCATTGCCAATGGGAGCAATGGATTGTGTGATACTGCTTATGTCTGGTTAGATTGCTTTCGCCAGAGGAGTTGTCGAAGTGAGATGTATGGTTTTTCGGACTTGCAAATTTGTCGGAATTTGATTAAATTATCTGCCAGATAAATCCATTTCTTAAACTCTAAATTCGAACAGTATGAGATCCTTTACTACAATCCTATGCTTTGTGGTATGTACTACCATGATTTTAGCACAAAATGAAGTGCATGTTGCCTCAAATGCCGACGTCGGAATCGGAACCGATACACCTTCTGACAAGATTCATGTTTTCGAATCAACTTTGCCATACATCAGGGTGTCGAATAATACAACAGGGCTCAGTTCCGGTTTGCGTATGGGAATAAACGGACCTGGAGATGCGTGGATTTACACGTTGGGTGTGAATAAGATGAATCTTGGAACGAACGGTGCATCCAGAATATTGATCAATTCCATTGGTGATGTAGGTATTGGAACCATTTCGCCATATACAAAACTCACAATGGGTGGAACAATTGGTTTTCTAAATTCAGTCGGGTCAATGATGTACATCTTCCAGAATGGGACTAACAATGCGGATAAGGGCTTATTGGTGCATTCACCGTCATTCACAGACTATGGCATGTTTTATAATGACTCGATTGACAATATCTATTTAAAGGGTGGAGGAATTGGACAGGAAATCTG
The DNA here is from genome assembly GCA_003648285.1 of Bacteroidota bacterium. Lineage (GTDB taxonomy): Bacteria > Bacteroidota > Bacteroidia > Chitinophagales > Saprospiraceae > B8-G4. The sequence goes on along the minus strand of QMOR01000167.1, from coordinate 2,984 downwards.
GTTTGACCTTTTTCAAGGAAACATTGGCGTAAATTACAAGGATTCATATAATGATATCATAATGGCCGGAACTTCAGGAACAGCCATGTCTGTATTGAGGATAGGGCATTCTGGTAATGGCACATACTCCAATAACGAAAACACGGGGGCCATTATTTTTGATGAATTTATTGACCTCCATACTGATGTTCAGGAATTTTGTGGAGTGGCTCTTAAAATGAATGGAGATGCCAATGATCTCGAGTTTCACGGTGGGTGCAACGTCAATTTTTCTAACAGCACATTGATCATGGCGATGGATCGTGGTGGTTCAATTGGCATTGGTGTGGCGCCAACTAGCACGTATAAACTGCAAGTGGCTGGAAAAGTCAGGTCTGAGGAAGTAGTCGTCGAAACCGGTTGGGCCGATTACGTATTTCACGCTGACTATGAATTAATGTCATTGCAAGAAGTGGAGATGTTTATTGAGTCTAGAAAGCACTTGCCGGGCGTACCTTCTGCACAGATCGTCGAGTCTGAGGGGCTTCATGTAGGAGCAATGTCAGAAGTGTTCATGCGAAAAATAGAGGAACTCACATTATATACAATTGATCAGGAGAAGAAACTCGTTGGACAGGATGCTTCTATTTCTGCACTGCAAGAGTCCAATATCTCCATGAAAAATCAATTAGAAAATCAACAACAACAGATACAGCAATTATTGAAATTAACGAAAACATTATCACGAGAAATTGAACTGCGAAAGGAGCATGTTTCTACAAATTGAGATCAACAGTTGACCAATATTTGACATTTATTTAAATAACTGTATGATGAATAAAATAATTTATAGATCAAATAATATACTCTACAGGCAATTATCAATGATACTTCTTGCCGCCGTTATTATGGTGGGTTTGAATCAGTTAAGTGCTCAGGAGAAATTCATGTTTTCAGATTTTACAGGTACTCTTGATAGCAAACAGAATTCTGTAGTTGCGAACCTGGAGGCTAAATCGACAACGAAACGATCCAGAATCGTAGAGGTAGATGTCGACATATTTAATGCCCGGGAGATCAAGGTCAATCTATTTGATGATCATACTCCTATGCTACAGTTTCAGGATATCGGACGCTCAGGGGTCACGTTGCGTACCTGGACTGGAAATTTTCCTGAGGATTTGGGGAGCGGGAGTTTTGTGATTAATGGAAATAGAGTGTCTGGCCATGTCGTATCTATTCATGGTAATTTTGAAATCTTCCCCCTTGGTGATGAGGGCGTACATGTTGTAGTGGAACATGACGAAAATGCATTCCGGTCATGTGGGACAGATGCCATGCGCATACCTGCTGCACCGAAGGAAAAAAAAGAGGATAAGGGCAACGACAATGACATGGGGTTGCCGGATCATAACAATTCTGCACAAACACGATCTGTTAGTGGTGATGAGTGCTTTATAAGAGTCATTGTGGGATATACTTCACTGGCACAGACAGAAACAAGTGATGATTTTGGACGGACTATGATAGAACATATTTCGCTTGCAATTACAGAATCAAATCAAGGATATGCAAATAGCGATGTAGATATGCGCATGGAAATGGCGTATATGTATGAAGTGGATGATAATGAAACAAATAACGCCTGCAATGATGTGGACGATCTGCAGGATACCAATGACGGGAAATGGGATGATATACACAGCGTCAGGAATTTTTATGACGGCGATATGGTATGTCTGATAACTGGTGGTTTGTATGCGGCCAATGAAGATTGCAATCCCAACGGTGGTTTATGTGGTATTGCATTTGCTTTTGACTATACGGACGACACAAATATGTTTCAGTTATCGGAGTATGACTGTGCAACCGGTAATTTTACATTCGCTCACGAGTTTGGCCATACACAGGGAGCACGACATGACAACGACAACACAGGGACTCCATTTTCTTACGCTCGAGGATATAATCAGGGGACTTTCAGGACAATTATGGCTGTGTGTTGCTCACCTACCCGCGTCAATTACTGGTCAAATCCCGATATTGATTTTCCAGGTTGTAGCTGTGCGATGGGCACATCATCACGAGACAATTCACGAGCTCTGGATGTTGGAGACTTTACTGTAGCTCACCACAGGACAACCCCAGGCACGTATACCACTGGTGTAAATCTGGCAAGTGATGAATGGCTGAATATGCAGGCCGCCACACTATTAAACTCGACAAACGATGCGAGTAGTGGTTCTCTGCTGCAATTAAAGTCATTCACGAAGGTGATCCTCAAGCCTGGGTTTAATGCATTCACGGGGTCTGAAGGAAGGTTTTATATCGCTCCGACTTGTGCCGGGACGTCATATTCATTGACTGAATCTGATCAGGATATTGATGCGGCCGAACGAGTACCAGATGCGGATGGCTATGTACCAGGGGAGGACGGACCATCAAAAAGATCACAGCAGACCGAATCAAAGAACACTCAAGCGGCTGACGGTGGGAGCATGATGACAGAGGACAAGCCACGAAAAGCACGCGCTCAGGCCGAGCAAAACGCAGATGGTTCGGAAGAGAGAAAACCGGAGAAGAAGAAAATGGACTAACGAGTGAGTGCGGTATATATCTGACGAGTGTATTCGGAATACATTTGGTGAGGCAGACCTGTCTTCGACTATCTTACTGGTGTTTATTCGAATTGAAAGGTTTTTTTCGCACATTTCTGTAACTTATTGGACCATAAATTCACCTGAAATGAAAAAGGCACTCTCTGTTCTTTCCCTGGCAGCCTTGTTTATTGCCCAATCTGCTACTGCACAATTCAATCTCACGCTGAATTTCGAGAATATGGACCCGCATGTCGGGCAACGTTTCGAGGTACGTGTGACGGATAAATCGGATAGTACAGAAGTTGGAAGGCAAGTCATCAAGGTGATCGCCTCTGATTCGTTTACGCTTGAGTTATTCGTACTCCTAGTAAACCGTAGCTACAATGTTGATTTCTACGCAGATCT
>QMOR01000166.1 GCA_003648285.1 Bacteroidota bacterium | reverse complement strand
CCCGCTTCAAGAAAAAAGAAGGCCACGTCCACACCTATTCCCGCTGCACCGTTTAAAATGAAAGAATTGAGATCGTCTTTGGTGATATTGGTTTCACCTGCGCTGACTCCTATTACAAATGAAGGGGCTGCACTGACAAACACCCGGAGTCCTACCAGTCTGGCAGTTGCGGATAGAAAATTGATACCGGCAGTGACAGGTATATCTATTTGGCTCACGCCAAAACTGCCACCAATCGAGGAGGTCGTATCTCTTGAGCTGATATCATAGTATGGATTATTGTAACGGGCACCTATTTCCCAGTAGAAAAACCCTCCCGATTTATAAGCCGCTCCGAATTGAAATCCCAGGTCACTATTTGACTCAAAATGGTCGCTCGAGACAGCGAGAGTATTAATGTTGGCACCAGCGTACACTTTAAAACTATTCTTCTTTTTCTTCTTCTCTTTCTTTTCCGTTGTATCGTCGGTCTCTTGTGGCAATTGTTGAGCAATCGTGTCAGTTGGAACCACCTGGATTGTATCAGTTTGGACAATTGTATCGGGTTGAATGACCTGGGTTGTATCAGTTTGGGCAATAGAATTGTTGGCGAATAAAAAGCACGCAAGGATGATAAGAAAAGGTACTGCAACGCTTGTGTAATGTGGATTTTTCATGGCTTTGTATTTTATCTGTTTTTACGGTGATATTTGAGCGGCAAAGTTACGATATTTTCCTTTGAGATGTACTCGGTTGGGCTGTTAGGGTGTCACATATACAAGTATTCAAACGACCCTATGCTGCATGCCAAATGACATGAAGCTACAAGGCAACCAGCCCCGTGTATTTGCACTCCAAAGGTGATGATGGGATATTATGCAAACCGCGTCACCCAGCCTCTTTGTTGCTTTTTATCGAGAAATGTCCATGCCACAATTTGGCTCGTCTTATTGCCCTGACCCATCGCAATCGTCCTGACATCTACAGCATTCGCTTTTTTGAGGACATCAAGTACCCCTTTGAGATAGGACTGCTTCGAAACCAGCGATGAAAACCAGAAACAGGAAGTAGAAAACTGCTTGCTTTGACGAATCATGTCACCCAAAAACTTTTCGACCCCGCCTTCACGCCATAATTCTCCGCTCTGACCACCAAAGTTCAACGTGGGTTTTGAGACTTTTTGCCGTTTGAGATTTTTCAGCTTTCGCATCGTGCTGGCGCGTGCCTCTTCCGCAGAGCTGTGAAAAGGTGGATTGCAGACCACGAGATCGATGTATTCGTCATGTTTGAGCACCCCGGCGAATACGTCCTGCGCATTGCGCTGCAGTCTGATTTCGACCTTTCCTGCCAACATCGGGTTGGACGCAATGATTCTCTCCGCTGATGCGACAGAAACAGGGTCGATATCCGTACCGATAAACGACCAGCCATATTCTTTGACCCCTATGATTGGATATATACAACTCGACCCTACGCCAATATCCATGCATTTAATCTGAGGCCCTCTCGGAATTTTACCACGATTAGAACCTTTGAGCAAATCGGCCATATAGTGGATATAATCTGCTCGTCCGGGGATAGGTGGACATAAGTAGTTTTCAGGGAGGTCCCACTCTACAATGCGATAATAATGCATGAGCAGAGCCTTGTTGAGCATCTTGACAGCCGCTGGATTGAAAAAATCTATCGACCCATCGTCGTACGAGTTCATTACGACGAATGGCGCCAATTCCGGGCAGCTTTCAATAAGCGCTTTGAAGTCATAGCGGTCACGGTGCTTGCTACGGGGGTGCAGTTTGGTTTTTACCGTGCCTGCAGAAGACTGCCGTTTGGATTGGATTTTCTTTTTTGGCCGCATGAATGCACAATCTAGGTTATTTGAACTGATGCATGTTGATTTATTAGCTAAGAGGGACAATCAGTGAATGCACAACTTTTATTGTGCATAAGAGTGGCAGGATTGTAAAAGCAGTTGCTTAATTTAGAGGGAAGCCTATAAATGTCATTGATAGTAATTTTTTTGAACAAACAGACCAGGCTGATGATGAATTATTGTAAGTACGCAACCATTACGATGGCTGCCGCCTTTTGCGCTCTTATTTCAATAAATACAACACTTGCCCAAACCGTCTTTCCAACGGGCACAACAATTTATTATCCTGAAGCGGCCCACAGCAGCTATATCCTGATATCGGATCATTCCTCAGTAGGGAACCATCCCGAGGCAAAAGTAAGGGAAGCAGGCTCCGAGACCTTTCCTGATGACATTCGTCTGATCGATATGAATGGTAATGTTGTGCATACATGGAAGGTGGCGGCACATTTTAATAAACGCAGCAGGCTGCTGCCAAGTGGAAATCTCGTATGTGTAGGCCCTGATAAGACGATCTATGAGTACGACTGGGAAGGCAACGTCGTTTGGACACATCAGGGGATCGGTTCTATGAATGACATGCGTATTCTAAAGAATGGCAACCGGCTCCTCGTTGCGCATGAACCGATTCCCGAAGCATTTCAGAAACAGGTGAAAGATGTGGAAGTGGCACCTTGGTTCGCTCCGAGGAAAAGAGGTTCTGAAGAGGTACAGAAAGGTGCGGATATCTATGAAGTGAATCTGGACGGTGAGGTAGTTTGGGAGTGGCATGCGTATAATCACCTCGATTTAAACAGGTACTCACCCGCAACACCTCTCGGTGATTGGCTGCATGTCAATTCGATCGCACCGCTGCCTGAGAATAAATGGTACGATGCAGGCGACGAGAGATTCAGGCCAGGAAATATCATCGTGAATGCAAGAAACATTGATAGCATCTATATCGTGGACAAGTTGACCAAGGAGGTAGTCTGGTCTGGTACACATACCTACAAAGGCGGCATGGCCCACTGCCACGAACCAGAGATGATCGAAAAGGGCCTGCCCGGCGCAGGTAACATCATCTTTTTTGACAATGGTCTGTTTACGCGATACAGGACCCATACGGGGCAGTCATTTGTAATCGAGCTCAATCCGGTAACAAAAGAAATCGAGTGGATCTACGAAACCAACGGATATGCAAACCTCAAGTTTTTCAGCAAGACAATGGGCACGCAAAAGCGGCTTCCAAATGGCAATACATATATCGCCGAGGATAATAAAGGAAGGCTCTTTCAGGTGAAAACAGACGGCCAAATTGTATGGGAATATGTCAACAGGGGAGGCACGACCCGACCTTCGTTAGTTCCATACGATTTCACACCTCAGCTACGTGCAATGGCTAATCCTGATGAATTAAAAGTGACACCTCCAAATAATCTGGACTGGCATATTAAGCCGGATAAAAAAAGAAAGAAGGGTGAGTATTGATTCTTGTTAATCATCAATCCGTCGAAGATCCAAATCCTGAAAATCAAAACTAAAATCAATATTAGGTGAAATACCTTTCATTTTGATGCTTTGAGCCTTCCCGTTTTCATCAAGACCGAACATCGCAAAAGCATCTGCATTCATGTCCTGATATTCCCATTTGATGGCAAACGAATTGCTTTTGTAAAAGGCCATCGGGCCACTGAGTTTTGGTGAGCGATAGCACTTAAACCAGAGTTGACCGTTCTGCTCGAAGACTTCGACTTTGCCAAACCAATTATCCTCATACACGCCGATATAATCGTCAACCATGATGTGTGAGTCATCTGCCGCTTCTACTGTTTTCCAGACTTCAGTGGTCACTTCATCTCCGGACGACTTACGGTTTTGATGGTATTCGTAGTATTTATCCATCCACTGATAATCATCCAGGCCGAGATAGCTGTCGACAATCGTCCTTGAAATCACGCCAAATGCGGATCCACCACCACTCTCCGTATTCGTCAGTACAACAACGCCAAGTTCTAAATCGGGAATCAATACCGTTCTTGAAAGCATACCAGGCAACCCACCCGTATGTGATACGCTGAGATTGCCCAACAGGTCTGTCAGGCCCCATCCCAGTCCATAACCGGCAAAGTGAGAGTTGTAACGCGGATTGCGATTGACATCCAGATTTGTGTGTATCGTCCACATCTCGTGCTGGCTTTCTTCCGTAAAAAGCACATTCCCAAGATCCGCGCCGTATTTCCCCTGGTTCAGATGCACGAGCATCCAGTTGCATAGGTCATCGACATTCGAGAAGATTCCCCCTGCTGCACCATTTACCATCTCATCGAAGTGACCGATGGTTCTGATACTTCCCTTTTCGGTAGAATGAGGCGTGGCAAGGTTGCTTGTAACCTGATTTTCTGACAGTGCGCTATATGTCCGTTCCATATCAAGGGGTGCGCAAATACGTGTATCGACAAAGTCTTCCCAGGACATGCCACTTACTCTTGCAATGACCTCGCCGGCTACGAAATAGAGCAGGTTGTCATAATCGAACTTCGTGCGAAAGGCAGATTGCGGTTTGAAATACTGAAAACTGGACAAGACATCGTCAATTGTGAAATCTGCGCCATCAGGGAAAAACATGAGATCTCCAATCCCAAGGCCGAGGCCACTTCGATGCGTCAACAAGTCCTGAATATTGAAATTCTCAGTGACGTAAGCGTTGTACATTTTAAACTCGGGGATATGGTCGACCACCTTGTCTTGCCAGGATAGCTTTCCCTCTTCAACCAAAATTGCAAGAGCAGCAGTCGTGAAGGCTTTACTATTTGATGCGATGGCAAAGTTTGTATGCGCATCCACGGTTTCTTTCGTATCGACAGACTGGAAGCCATAACCTTTAGTGTGAATGATCTTGCCGTCTTTTACGATGCCTACGGCGACACCTGCCACGTCAAATTTTTCCAGGCATTCCTCGACAAGCTGATCAATCTCGTCAGACGATAGCTGAGCGGCCAGATAGCTGCTTTGGAATAATAATGTTAATGATAGGATAATCAGTGGAAGATACATTCGGAATAGACGCATGACGAGTTTGTTTAATGAATGAATACCGTGCAGATTACTCCTGCTAGAAATTACATCATCCACGCATCAATTCGCGCGCACGAAATAAGGTGTCCAGCAATCTGCCACGATACCAAGGTAAGCAAGTACAATAGAATAAAACGCCTTATTCCGGCTTGAGAAATTTATCGATATCTCCTTTCATCAGGCTTTGGAGCATGGTCTTGAAATTCTCTTTTTTATTGAGGTGCGGAAGTGGCTCTGACGGGACTGATTTGCCCAAAAACGCACAAAGTGGCTCCCATCCGTCACTTACATCATAGACCAAGAGTTTGTCAGCGGGAACGTGTGCCTTGACCTCATCGATATGCTTGTTAAAAGCTTCCTCGGCGTATGCTCTGTCTTCAAATCGCCCTTCAAACTGGACTTTCCATAGCATTTCCTTGACAAGCTTAATACAACCAACGACCTTCCTTACCCTGGGGTTGGTGAGTAACTTGCCCATCATCATGAGTTTTTCCGGCAACGTTTGCGGTCCGGCTTTTTTGACGGTGTTTGAGATGCTCGTGTACCAGCCGTCAAATGGCCTGACGGTCAGTATTACTTTGGCATCTGGATATCGTTCCATATGCTCCTTGTACCAAGGGAAAGCCGGAAAGTCAACCGTTGATGTATATCCGTCGTACAAACCATCCCAGTCAGTTGTGCCGGTATCCCTCAGGGCATGCCAATAGTGCAGCATGTCGGGATTGGTCAGAAGTGTTTTCATATGATAGGTGGGACCGTATCCCAGAAGTTCGAGTGATCTCTTCAGGGTTGTTGTGCCAGTTCGCGGAAATCCCGCACCAATGATCTGAATGGACATAGCGTAGTTCTTTTAGGTGTGATAGAAATTGGTGAGTCAAGGGTGATAGATCTCGATTCGCCTTAGTGTCAATCGTATAGTGAACGGAATTTAAGAAGAATTTGGGATTTTCCTACAATCCTGACCCACCTTCGCTGCCAGGGACACAATCCGTGCCGTTGGTGCGCTGAGAACATCCTTTTGAATTTTAAATTTCGCGGTTTTGCATTTTACCTTAAAAAAACTCCTCCCCGCCTTCGCTATAGCTATGGCGGGTAATGCACCCCGATGAGGACGTTTAAAGGCATTCAAAATTCAAAATCAGTATTGTCCGGTTAATTAATGTCAATCTAGAATTCGGGAGTGCGTTGCAATCTCCCCCGCTGGCGGGGGCTCTCAATACGCTGAACTTCAACCTGTTGACCTTGGGGGTGGAAAACAGTATCTGAAATAGTAGGATTGTCGATAGAATACAGGAATTCCACCCCCATTCCTATTTTGCCTTTGTCAAAATTGTCATTTCCCCCCGCCAGCGGGGGAGATTGGGCCAACTGTCATCAGACATCAAGAATTTTTACCGGACAACACTGATTCAAAATTCAAAATTCCCAAAACCTCTAATATTTCGCCGATTCCCCATCAGCAAGACTATTGAGAATAAACGCCCGCAGATCATCATTCGCAGATTTCAAATCCTCATGACGCAAATACATCATATGCCCGCTTCTATATCCATTAAAGCTGAGACGGTCCTTCATCTTTCCGCTTGGGTCGATTTGCCACATCGTGTATTTTGCATTAAAATAGGTCGTTGCCCCATCATAATAGCCGGATTGAAACATCACATTGAGATATGGATTTTCGGCCATGGCCTTGCGCAGGTCTTCTCTGACCGAATTGTTTTCGAAACTCCAGGGACGTACCGAGCCAAACATATTGTATTTCACATCGGTTTTAAAGTCGAGCTTTTCACGCAAGTAGTAATTGATTGCCGGAGCGAAACTGTGCAGCCATGATGTGAGTTCGGGGCTGTAATCCGGACCTGACCCTGATTCTGTTTTATCAATTCCAAGGTATCTCGAATCAAGTCTTCCAATCGTATGACCTGATTTATCCCGCAGTAGTTCTTTCCAGAAAAAGCGAGTAGATACCGCGAGGTTGTTTTGGAGAATTGATTTTACAGAAAGTCCAGAGTAGTGTGACATTCTTTCAGCCACGGATTGCTTTTCTTCAGCAGAAATAAATCCCCCTTTTGCCAGGGCAGGCATGTATGTATTTAAGGTAAAATCCTCCACTTCAGGCAGCACTTCAAGCAAGTCCTTATTTTGTAGTTCGGACGGTAGCATTTTGTGATACCATGCGGCAGCGGCGAAATATGGGAAGTTGATTCCGGTTGAAAGGACAACATCGCCACGGAT
>QMOR01000165.1 GCA_003648285.1 Bacteroidota bacterium | reverse complement strand
TTTATCCTGCTGTGACCTTGCTATTTAGTGCGGCGATTGAAATCATACTTTACTATGTTCAATCTACTGGACTGTCGCTCAATGCAGATGCAGAACTGACCACTTTTGGATTTTCGGTAGCAGCCGTCATCGGGCTATTTGCTGTAACATATCTGTATATCTCCGGTAAACGAAAATTTCAATGGAAAGACGTCATTGGAGGTATTGCACTGGGAGTGCCTAATTTCTTTTCTATCTATTTAATTCTTGTCCTTTTGCAAAAGGGATTTGAAGGGAGCGTAGTATTTCCTGTGCTCAATATTAGTGTGATGGTCGCTACAGCATTAGTTGGGGTACTTGCCTTCAGTGAAAGATTAAAAGCGATCAACTTTGTGGGAATCGGGCTGGCGGTCTTTGCCATCCTTTCAATCATGCTGTCTTGAGCGAACCTGTATATGCATATGAAGCAATCTCTTCAGAAACTGAAGGGCGTTTCCAGTCCCGCGGGAGTAAGTTTATTGCATACGCATTCCCGATGGACAGCCTGGAAATGCTTGAAAAAAGAATTGCACAATTAAAATCAGAGCATCCCAAGGCCCGTCATCATTGTTACGGGTACAGGATCCTTTCTGACAATGGAATTCGGGAGTACAGCAGTGATGATGGTGAGCCTTCCGGCTCGGCGGGCAAACCAATCCTCAGTGCAATCAAAAGTGCCGAATTATTAAATGTCGGTTGTGTCGTTGTGCGATATTTTGGTGGCACTAAACTCGGCATCCCTGGCCTGATAGAAGCATACAAAGAAAGCACCCGTGATGCTCTGGGACTTGCCATAATCAGGACTGTCAAGCGAACAAAAGTCTATCGGTTGTCCATGCCAATGGCCCTGCAGCCGCATATGTTAAATGCCTGTAAAAAGATGGATCTGGATGTTTCAGGTTTGGAATACAGTACAGATTTTCAACTGGATGTGCACGTGCCACTTTTGGATGAAGAGAAGACTGTCCTTGGACTCTTTCGGATGCTTAGTGGGCGGGATTATACGATGATTGAGGAGTACATGAAATTTTTGAATTTGGAGTTGTTATAGTATTCCCCCAATTCCATTTATCAGATATTAATCCAATTTAAATTTCACGGAAAAATAATGGATTGCATCAACTACCATTCCTTCGTTCTTCGCGGGGATCCACTCAAAATCCATTAATAGTCTCACCACCCTACGCACCTCTTCGTCACAGTCCTGCGGAAGTGCTCATTAAAGACTATGAGTTGAGTGATTCGAAAACCGAGGGCTCCGCTTCCTTTTCTGTTGCGGATGAATAAGAAACTGTCCTTTGCTACTGTTGCAAGAACTTTAAATTTACTGTTCACTCGGTTATCATCTGATACTCTTCAATTTCTTCATCAGTCATATAGTGCAGATCTCTCGACGAAGCAGCATTGATCGTGAAAAAGTAAAACGCTTCAGCCTCCTCCACTGTGAATCCACAAAAGGCGTAGAAATCTATGTAAAGTTGATGCGCGGAATGTCCTACCGGATAATCGGTCGCCGATTTGGTGCCCTCACTCCATGCATGTACTCCTATCAGGCTCCCCGGCTCTCTTGTTCTGTTGTTTCCGGCCAGGAAAAAATCTACTGCGCCTGACTCTATGATACTGGCAGGTGTGAGGTGTGTGTCGATTCCTTTATTCCTCAACAAGGTCGCCGCCTCAAACAGGGATACATCGTCACTCGATCCGGGGCAATTGCCAAAAACCACCAACTTGATATCAGGATAATCTCTGATGAGTTTTTCAAATTGAATATCTATGCGACTACCCGTGCCACCGTCCATGTATACCGTTGTATCGTTCTCAATAAAGAACGGACCATAGCGGGCTTCAAATCCCTGCTTGCAGCTAGTCACGTGTCCTGCAAGCACTACAACGGCAAGGTATGTGGCAATATGGAGTGTTTTCATGAAATAGATCATAGCTATATATACCATAGATTTCAGCAGTATTAACTGCAAGGCTATGTGTTATGACGCAATGATATGACTATTGCCTCATCCAATGACCGTCGTCAACACATCCAATGCACAAAACTCCTATCATGCCTTGGTAACATAAACGTCAAGTAGATCAGTCTTGAACTCATCATCCAGTCATGCTGAAGAAACTATCATTTCCCGCTATTCTGATAACACTGGGAATCGTGATATTTCTAAGCCCCAACTTCAAAGAGGTTGCTGCCGGCATCGCCATCCTTCTATTCGGCATGATCATGCTGGAGAAAGGGTTTAGTGCGTTTGTGAAAGGACCATTGAAAAATCTGATACAACGGGGCACTGACAAGTTGTACAAAAGCCTGGGGCTTGGTTTTATTGTCACATCACTAGTACAATCAAGTTCGCTGATTTCAGTCATCGCTATTTCGTTCGTAAGCGCTGGAATGATTGGGTTGTATCAGGGAATCGGGATCATCTTTGGAGCGAATATCGGGACCACCGCCACCGCGTGGCTCGTTTACTTCTTTGGACTGAATATCAACGTTTCTGTACTGGCCATGCCCTTGCTCACCTTTGGGATCATCCTGGTATTTCAAAAATCGACCGCGTTGAAAGGTGTAGGGCATGTCATAGGCGGGCTTGGGTTTTTCTTCCTGGGCATTTATTTCATCAAAGAAGGTTTTGAGTTATACAAATACGATGTAAATCTGGTGGACTTTGCGATGCCCGGGTTTTGGGGGCTGATCGTCTATACGCTGATTGGTATTGCCATAACTGCCCTTTTACAATCCAGCAGTGCTGCTATGGCTATCATTCTCACCGCACTGGCAGTCGGACAGATTACCTATCACAACTCCCTCGCGCTCACAATAGGAGCAAATATTGGCACAACTGTCACCGCGATGCTGGGGGCAATTGGAACGCATGCCGCTGGAAAACGCCTTGCGGGAGCACATGTCATATTCAATTTGACTACTGGCGTCCTCGCGCTTATATTGATTATACCTCTGAGTAAATTTGTAGACCTACTGTCCTCCTCCGTCGGATTTGACCCTGGAAATTACACGATCAAACTCGCCATATTCCACAGTATATTCAACATCCTCGGAGTCGCAGTCATGGTCCCAACGATGCACCGCCTTGTTCGATTCTTGAACAAAATATTCGTTGAAAAACCTGTAGATGTTACGGGCATCTCATACCCTGTGTACCTGAATGAAGGAATATTGGCATATCCGCATACTGCCATCCGCTCTCTCCTGGATGAGACAAAGCACTTGTTTGAAACAGCCGTTTTCAAGATTGTCGCACATGGCCTCAATTTGCACCGCGACGACATTGTGGGAACCAAAAAGCTCAAAGAAATAGTGAGTGAATCCAAAGAAACACTAGGCGATGATATCGAAGCACTTTATTACAACAAGGTAAAAGTCATTTACAGTAAGATCGTCAAATATGCCAGCCTCGCCCAGAGTAAATTTTCATTATCACCTGAAGGAATGGAAGCTTTTACACGTATCAAACTAGCCAATCGCAATGTGGTAGAGACCATTAAGGATATCCGAGGCCTGAGAAAAAACGTGAGTGCTTACATGACTTCAAATAACAAACATATACAACATGAGTATGACCGCCTCAGGCGGAAAGTATCACGGGTATTGCGTGAAATTCATTTGACGCAAATGGATGAGGTACCGGAGGCACATCTTGAGAGACTGGAAAAGCTTAAATCAAAGGCTGACCAGAGTGACGTCCTGATAGATGGCACGCTTGATCACCTGATACGCAGGCGCAAGATTTCGAGTGAAATGGCTACATCACTGGCCAACGACAGTCAGAATGTGGCCCGCATATGTAAAAGATTAATTGAAACAGCAGAGCTACTTTATATAGAAAGGGATACGCTTATCCATTCTGCCAGCGATGCAACAGATCTACCAGAAGTATGAAACACTTGAAAATGAATAACGAACTGAAAGCTATGCTTGAAATATTTTCGCACACCCGGGATACATCAAAGCAACAAAATAAACAGATATGCATATCGCCCGCATTCCTCTTCTGATTCTGCTTATCGCTGTCTTCATAGGTAATTCTGTTGAGGCACAACAGTTTAAGGGTACAGTAGTCGACAATACGACCGACCAGCCCATCGCATTTGCAAATGTCTTTTTTGTTGAATTGGAAACCGGAACCATCACCGATAGTAATGGTATGTTCATCATCGCGCACCCACCTCATCGTTCTATTCACATTCGAATATCATTTATCGGATACATAACGATCTTTGAAAAAATCGATCTCGATAATGCGCTTGAAAAAGTATTCTATCTCGAGCCCACGCACATAGAACTGGAAGAGATTGTCGTTTCTGTCCCCATGGGTAAACTGCAGGATGAGAATGTAGTGCTGGTCGATCGAAAGAAGCTTGGTCAATTGGCCACATCATCTTCGTTGACGTTGAGTGAGGCGATCAGTGATATACCGGGAGTCGAACAAAACACGACAGGCGCAGGTATTGGAAAACCAGTTATTCGCGGTCTGTCCGGAAACAGAATAGTCACTTACTCGCAGGGCGTAAGGATTGAAAATCAGCAATGGGGTGCTGAACATGGTCTGGGTGTAGGGCAAGTGGGCATCGAAAGTGTAGAGGTCATCAAAGGACCGGCCTCGTTACTTTATGGCTCTGACGCTTTGGGCGGTGTCTTCTACTTTGTTGATGAGCGGTATGCCAATCACAATACCGTCGGAGGATTTTTTAGCACACGATTCATGTCCAATACCCTGGGCACAATGAATAACCTTGGCATTAAACTGCACAAAGAGAATATAAAGTTAAGTCTGTTCGGAAATTTCACGTCAAACGCAGATTATCAGATTCCAGGTTCAGTACGTGTATTTAATACGCGTTTTGACGAGCAAAATTTTAAGACCTTTCTGGGGTTCAATAAAAATAAATGGATCGCCAATATCCGATATAGTTTCTTGCGCAACAATTTTGGCATTGCCGACAGCGCGCTGTATCTTTCTGATACTGACAGGCAATTTGTTTTGCCCTTTCAGACAATTGACAATCACATCCTGAGTTTTGAAAGCACTTTTATTACTGGCGCATCCAATCTCAAACTCATCCTTGGATTTACAGATAACAAACGGCAGGAATTCGAAGATAATACCAGTCTTGCCGCATTGGAAATGAAACTCAAGACCTATACCTACGATGTCAAGTGGCATTCTCCTGCATTCGAGAATTCACTGAGCTTTATTGTGGGAGTACAGGGGATGTATCAAACCAATGAAAACAGCGGTGAAGAAATCCTCATTCCGGATGCTACCACTTCAGATCTGGGCATACTTGCCATTGCTAACTACAATCTTCGTGGCGTGCAACTTCAAGCGGGGATCAGGGGTGATACACGGCTCATCGATACGGATGGAATTATGGATCCCGACGACGCAGTTCCACCAGTGCACAAAACATATAGCAGCCTGAACTATTCGGTAGGCGGTGTATATGATTTTGGTAAGACTAAGCTCAGGGCAAATATCTCGTCGGGTTTCAGAGCTCCCAATACTTCAGAATTGTTATCTCATGGCGTACACGAAGGCACGAATCGGTATGAAAAGGGAAATCCTGATTTGCAAAGCGAAAATGCCACACAAATAGATTTGACAATAGACTATCACGACGATCACTTCAGTTTTTCTATCAATCCATTTTATAATGCTATCCAGAACTATATCTTTCTATCGCCTACAGATTCTATCATAGACAATAGCCCTGTATTTGCGTATTTACAGACTAATGCAGCCTTGTTTGGTGGCGAAGCCGGGGTGCATTATCATCCCCATGCCATTCACTGGCTGCATATTGAAAGTAATTTGTCTACCATCTTTGCCGAGGATCAGGATAACATTCCATTACCTCTCATTCCTGCGACAAAAATTAATACCTCGCTAAAGGTTGAGTTCTCCCAAAAAAGCAAGGTCAAAATCAAGGAGGCCTTTATTCAACATATATACCGATTCAGTCAAAACCGTGTGAGCGGAGCAGAGGCCCCATCCGCAGATTATCATCTGATCAATTTGGGTGTGCAATTTGAAATCTCCACAAATGATGCTCCGATTGAAATTCATACGGGAGTCAGCAACCTTTTGAATACAGAATATATCGATCATTTATCACGATTCAAGTCACTGACAATCCCCAATCCGGGCATCAACTTCTATGTTGGGCTTAAAGTGGCATTTAGCACTAAATTGAAAGAAAGGAGATAACTTTGCAAACACCTTTTTGTTCGAGTGCACCACCAACGAAGCACATGGCATAGGACAATACTCTGATGGACAATGAAAATATTTCTGACATATATCACAATCTTAATTTTAACTGGAAGCCTTGCTTCACAAAATCGCACCCCCTCCTATTCATTCTTCGCTGCAGGTCACACGTATGGGAATCCAACGCACTTTCAATACGGCTTGCATCCCCCTTTTGAGAGCTATATCGATGCTATCAACGACTACCCAAATATGACACTTGGTTTTTTAACGGGGGATGTCGTACCCATAGCTACTGCTGATTATTGGGATGCTGCACAGGCTGATATCGACAAGTTGCATATGCCCGTCTATATCGCCGCAGGTAATCATGATATCGGGGATGAATTTGTCAATCGATTTGAAGACTATTACTACAGCCTGATACAAAATGGTTGAGTGATGGCACTTTCATAAGCGGTCATCCTCAAGACCATTCGCTAAAGTGGCTATATTCGTGCTTCACCTCACAGCATGTCGAGGTAATCATTTCTTTGTCAATCATGTAAATTCCTGTTAGATGACGACAAAACATCCTTTGCTTCTATTCTTAACATTCCTGACTATTGGTCAAATACTCACTGCGCAGCAAAGAGAGATCTCTGATCTCAGGACAGGGTGGAAATTTACCAAGGGGCTGCACGAACTGGCATTTGAATCAAACTTCGACGATGCTGAATGGCAAGATGTCGTTATTCCACATGATTGGGCAATCGAAGAGCCGTTTGTGATTGACGGCGATGGGAACACCGGAAAATTACCATGGAAGGGCGAGGGATGGTATCGGAAGCAACTTGACATTCCTGATCATTACAAAGGGAAAAGGTTGTATTTGCTTTTTGATGGCATCATGGCCTTTCCTGTCATATACGTAAATGG
>QMOR01000164.1 GCA_003648285.1 Bacteroidota bacterium | reverse complement strand
TAGGGGATCACCAGCGCTTCCCGGTTAGGATACTCTGCCACCGTCTGCTCGAAATGTTCACCAATGGTCTGTCCTAGTAGTCTGACATTGCAGGCGCCAACGTCGTAGCTCATATTGCTTTGCAAGTTCTTTTTCATAGCGAGTAATTTCACGATTACAGGTGTCAAATTACATGACCGTCGTACCCGTGAATTGTGACTCTGATCATGAGGAGGTGTTGAGCATGCGCAAAGGTCGAAATGAAGGTGGATAGGGTTTTAATTTACAATAGCTCATCTTTGGATATGCGAATCAGGTTGTTCCTCAAGTTACTTGCCTCATTGCTGATCTCCCACTTCATTATTATGATTGGGAAAAATGATTGGTTGAGGGTATTTACTGATTGGCAGTACTACATGGACCTCGGGATCACCTTTATAAGTGTCTACATCGTTTTTGAATATGTGGATCGCATTACCCAGTATTTGGATAGGAAGTTTGCATGGACCAGAGATTTGGCGCGAAGGACTCTGTTGCAGATTTCGCTAGCCGTGATTGTGCCGTGCTTAATGGCGATCTTTTTAACCTATTTACAGTCTGAATTCATATACGAACAGGACATTCTACTCACGGGCTATTTCAGGTATGAGTTGCCTGCAACAATCCTTCTCATCGTTATTGTAAATCTGGTATTTGTCATTACCTATTTGCTGAGAACTCCCAATTACAAAACTCAAGTTCATTCTTCTGATTCGAAGGATCCTGTTGCCAGAGTTATTCTAGGTAAAAAAGGGAACAAGAATGTTCCGGTGATGCTGGATCAAATTGCATATATCAAATTGAGAAACGGGATGCCATTCCTTACCAGTTACAATGGTGATGTGACAGTTCTGCCGGAGAATCTTGATCACTACGAGAAAACTCTTCCGGCAGCAGGCTTTTTCCGGGTCAATCGCCAAATCATTATCAACCGACC
The DNA here is from genome assembly GCA_003648285.1 of Bacteroidota bacterium. Lineage (GTDB taxonomy): Bacteria > Bacteroidota > Bacteroidia > Chitinophagales > Saprospiraceae > B8-G4. Next base: position 6,258 of record QMOR01000164.1, on the reverse strand, counting down.
CTCGTGTAAGTCTTTCAAAGCGGTAGAGAATGGCAAAATTGAGATCCAGTTGGAGCCTGATATGAAGGATTCAGTAATCGTCAGTCAGAAAAGGGCGTCAAAATTCAGGACTTGGGTCAAAGGATAGCTGTCGGCTGTTCTATTCACATATCTACTTCGTAGTTGTTTTTGTCTACTTCGCCGATTTCCCCGCTTGTTGAGGCGTCTAATCGCATTTCTGACCGTCTTTGATTTGTAACAGGCGATAAATACGAATGCGGATTTTCGTTCTGATTTAATCCAAGAATTGCTTAATCAAAAACCTATCAATGAAACATCTGTTTTTTTATTTGACAATCTCACTCTTTGCACTACAGGCTTGTGACAATGACGACGACTTATGTCTACGGGGGTCAGGTACCGTAAGTGATCATCCTCTTGAACTCAGTGAATTTGACCAGGTCTCACTCATGGGGCCGGTAAACCTTAGAATCACACAGGGCACCCCACAGAAAGTAGTTGTCGTGGCAGAACCTGAGATCTTTGGGCCAATGTCCTACGTTGTGAACAGCAAGCTTTTGGAAATTGGCTATAAAGACAATATTACGTGTTTTGAAACGGACTTTGGTGCGTGGGTCAATGTCACGATACCGGATATCAATGAGATACATGTCGACGGGATCAGTGAGATCGAGTCAGAAGGGTCCCTCGATTTGGACAGGCTTAAGATCGAAATATCGGGGACTGCCGAAATCGCACTGTCAGGTGAGGCTGGTGATCAGGATATTGAGTCATCCGGAACAGTTACTGTCCGCAACTTTGACCTGATCACTACGAACACGTCCATTGAGATTTCAGGATCAGGTGATCTGGAAGTGAACTGTAGTGGGAGGCTTGATATTAAAGTAAGCGGTGCGGCAACGGTCAGGTACAAAGGCACTCCGCAAATCACACAGGACGTCTCCGGGACACTGACATTGATAAATGCAAATTGATTAAGAATAAAGAAACCATGTGGCCTCGGCATAGTCTGCCGGGGCTGCAATACTTTCGTTTCGCGAGGCCTGCAATGCGCTACCTTATGGGGCGGGCTCTTCTTGTAAAATATATAAGACAGTTGCCATGCCGATCGCTTTAATCGCCGGGACACGGCTACCATCATCCTGCGAGTAAATGATCTTATTAATGGTCCATTGAAATCGATCCAGCGGGATCCCTGACTCCTCGATTTGCTCCATGATGGCAGGTTGGGAAATTGCCCAAGCGATTTTATCGGACTGACTCCCAAAGTGGGGACGTGCATCCTTGGTCGGGTAGATCTTTGTATAGCTCACAGGGATGTGGTACTCCCCATGATACGCTTCCGCATTGTCGGTGCGTTGTTGACGTTCCAAAGCGCTGTCCCAGTCTATATTCGCATCAGGATATTCGGAGCGGAGGGCCTTGCTTATTTCCAAATCCCCCGGCCGGTATCCACGCTTGAAATAATACGGCCAGTATGAAGCCTTGAGGCGATGTGGGACTGCGGAGGTTTCAGAGGGATGGAAGATGACGAAGTGTGGTGAGCAGTATACATTTGCCGAATCTCCAGATGCGGGACGAAAAATCTTGCCCAATGCCAATTTGATAAGGGGACTTTTACCGATACCGCAGCTCCAGAAATTAATCTTTGTCATTGAGTCCAGTACACCTTCAAGGAATGAGGGCGCATCACCACGCAGAACGGCCTGGACAAGTCGCTTGGGTGTGGCCTTATGCCCATCTTCTGTTATTTTTAAATTGAAACCATTTTGCGGATTGCCGTGAGCTACGATGTTGACGACGGACCACGGTTGATCACCCCTTTCTTCAGATACATTTAGATAGTCGATCACACCTCCGAGTGTCCTGCATGATTGCACCACATAATCTGTTCCTTCGTCCTGATCCAGTGTGAAATGTGTACTTGCAAGACTGTAAAACGGTTTGTCCGTCTTGTCTTCACCCATGATGAATGTAATACTCCTTTGTGCATCATTTTTTGTAAACAGTGCATGCTGATCTCTCGATTCTGGCTCAATAAGCCTGGCCGAAACAATACCGGCGGCAATTATTAACGAGAGGGCGAATAAAATGTCTTTGGTCATCTTTTTTTAATTTTCTCCGAAGGACTCCTTCGGAGAATTCTAAATTTTGAATTATCCACTCTTTAATATTCATTGAAATTGTGACTCGAACTTTGTAATTCTGGCTTTTGAATTTTAAAATATTATCAATTATCAATCAGTGTTGTCCGGTAAAAGTTTTTAAATCTGATGGCAATCGGCTCAATCTCCCCCGCTGGCGGGGGCAAATGACGATTTTGACGAAGGCAAAACCGGCATGGGGGTGGAATTTCTGATATCTATTGACTATGCTATTAATCTCAGATACTGTTTTCCACCCCCATAGTCAACAGATTGAAGATCAAAGTATTGAGAGCCCCCGCCAGCGGGGGAGATCACAATTCGTACTTGATTTCTAAATTGCAACTAATTAACCGGACAACGCTGATTATCAATTATCAATTACCCTCGTTCTTAATTCTGAGGTGTTAATTCTTAACTCTTAATTTGTCTCGCCATAATTGACGGAAACGTTAACTGTGTAAACTTCGTCAAATTCAATTCCAAGGAGTTGCAATCCTTCAGCCAGTTTATTTAATATCAATGTGGCGAGTATTTCATCCCCTGATCGTAAATTAATTGCACCAGTTGGAGTCAGATCGAACTCTACATACATTCCGAATGCCTGTCTGATCTGATCGGATGTAAGTCCTTCCATGATGACTTCAAGTGCCGTTTCGACAATCAGTTGCACACCTTTGTTATCACATTTGACATCGACGGTAATTGATGACGTGTTGGTGGACTCAATAACCGGGTCAATCTCCAATTCAAAACCGACGCCATGACTTGATATTCCCTGAGGCCTTGCGATTGGCTGTCTGACCTGACGCGTCGAATTGCCATTTACAAGAGCGGGCTCGTGATCCACGGCCACAAACGATGTGTATTTTGTAAGAAGGTTGTGTCTCAGGCCTAAATCTGTGGTTTCTGCGATGCGCCCGGAGGTATTGTTCAGTACGTTGAAATCGGATAGATATCGGATCTTTTCACGCGCCCAAAGGTATGTGAGCGCGGTATTGCTTTCGCGCGGCTGTGGCACAGCTAATGTCTCGCTATATGTTTTATGACCGGATGTGCCGGAAACTTTGATAGTTGGTTTACTTCCTGACTTGTATTTGCCAAAAAAGTAAATGGGGCGGGAGGTCATCAAATCTGGAATATGCTCGGGTATGATGTCATAGAGTTCCACGTCGGTCCCGGTAATATTGATATCAGTTAATACAGGATGCTCGATATAGTGCTTGAGCCGTGCAGCCATAGCGTCAGCTTCCTCAGGATTTGTGACGATAAATGGCTCACCTCTGCCAACGTGGGCCAGTCCTTCGATGAGAAAACGATTGACGGAACTTCCTATCCCAAAGGCGAAGAAATTTGCCTGACCCAAATGATCGTTGATGAGTTTAAAGGCCTTTTCTTCCACTGTGACATATCCGTCGGTAACGATTACAAATGAGCGCGAGTAACCATTTTCTTTTGGGGCTTGCATCGCCAGTTGAATGGCCGGAAGCAGTTGTGTGCCGCCACTTCCCCGCATTTGCCGAATTTGCTCAAAGGCGTACCAGATATTTGTTGGTGTGGCATATAGCGAGTTTGGGCTGAGCACAAAGGACCCTCCAGCGAAATACAGAATATTGAATTTGTCTGTTGGCCTCATGTTGGAAAGAAGGTTTCTCATGAGTTTTTTACTCACATCTAATGGATGTCCAGCCATGGAACCAGACACATCTATGATGAAGATATATTCACGCGGTACGATGTCAGTCGACGGTTTAAGCTTGGGAGCCTCTACCTGGCACAGAAAGTAGTTTTCCATGCCATCGTTGTAAGTCATGATGCCTGATACGATCCTTCCCCCGGCCAGAGTATAATCAAGAATGAAATCTTTATTGCCTCCGTATGTTTCGGCAGCATCCAGATTCACTTCAACGGCATTCTCATTCGAATGGACCAGATTGGCAAGGTGGCTTCTACAATGCATATTTGCAATTGGGACTGGCATTTGCATTTTGATATTGATGTCGAATTTGGAGGTGGATAAATGTTGCGCAGTTGTGGTTGGCATCGATGCGCATGATGCCATAGGCGTTTCATGATCTGAACCCATAATTTCGGGTCCTGCAAGGGCCAATTGATCTTCTTCGGTTCCCCTGTACCGGGGGCCTACGACAGTCGGATAAACAAACGTGTACACCTGCTCTTCCGGGATAATAAACTCCGTGTATTTCATTTCGATCCTGATCTCTTCCCCGGGCAGGATGTTTGCAACATGCATTTGAAACACGTTTGGGCGTGACTGTTCAAGTAAACTGGCGCGTTTGCCTTCGCGTTTTGCAGTTTCATACGTCTGAGTTGCAAGGTGCTTCTCCATGACTTTTGCCTTAATGACGCGTGTCCCGATACGCATTTCCATATGATACACCGCTGCACGTGTTGATGCGGGGAAAACATACAGTGCTTCGATCGGTTCCGGCCCATCATTGCGATAGCTCTGAATGACGCTCACATTGGCTACCGGGCCTGTGATAGTGGCATCTACTGATGTCGAAAGGAGTGGGAAAGCACCGGGAGCTGCCTCCGATTGCACTAGAAAGTAAGGGCTCTCACTATTTTGAGAAAATGCGTTGAGCGATACCAGAGCAACAGCACAAAGGACAATAACACGGGCAATTTTCATGACGATATTTTGTTTGGTTAAAATCCAAATCTAACCGCCTGTCGCATCACGATCAATGGCGTATTATTAATCGCGCAAGGGGAGTTAATAAGTGACGGCAGCGCATTATTATGTGCAATTAATTGTGTCAATCCATTTCTTGCTTGCATGCATACATGTATTCAGTTCAGGATGTTTATATTTATTAAATGAAACTGAGATTTCTTGTTCCTGTATTTATGGCTCTGTATTGTGTTATAGTGACTGGAGATGTAGTGGCACAGACTGATCAGGAATACATTGACCGTGCTCTTGAAGATATTTCAAAGGTCATCGACAACCCTCAATCAATTGAACGTGATTCCATTCTGATTTATAATTATTACTTCTTATCGGAAAAATACCGTGGGAGGGATGAGGATACTACAAAAGAATACATTTCCAGGATTGATGCTTTCAGAGGGCAAACTGAGTGGCCTAAAGTAGAGGGGCTCTACTACCGTGCAGTTGGAAGATTGTTTGATCAGCAGGGAAGGTTTCCTGATGCACTAGACGCCTATTCACATGCGATTGAAGCATTTGAGGCGGTTGGAGATCAAACACAGTACATCTGTTATGTGTATATCTACAAGGCATTCGTGCTCTTGAATACTGGATTATACAAAGAGTGTGAAGCCCAATTGAAGATCATTGAGCCGGTTGCAGAAAAGCTGGAAAATAAAGATTGCCTGGCCTATATACTTGACGCCTATGGCGATTTGAATTATTATCCGGCATTCGGAAGAATGGACTATGAAAAGGCGCTGGAATACTATTTGGAAGTAGAAAAGTTGTTGCCCTATGTCACTCGAAAACGATTTGTAGCAGATAATGCAAATGGTTTGGCAGGGGTATATCTACGTCTGGGCATGGAGGAGAGGGCGACATATTATCGTGATATTGCATTGAAGGAAGCCGAGAAGCACGGGTTTCGTTATGTCACTTTTGCCGTGTATAGTGATCTTGCGGATGCCTACGTGGAGGCAGGGAATTTTGAAGATGCAATCCGTTATCGCCTGTTGGCACGTGATTATGTGAGCGAGGATGGATGGATACTTATGGAATCGCGAGCTGAGAACAACCTCGCCTGGACATACAAGCTAGCCGGTGATTACCAAAACGCTCTTGCTCACTTTGAACGGTTTTGGGAGATAGAAGACAGTTTGTCGCGATTTCAGGTACAACAAAGATATGCAGAGCTACAGACGAAGTATGAATCAGGAAAAAAGGATCTGGAAATCCAGAACCTTAAAGCAGATAAACTCAGATGGTTAAGAAATCTCCTGTTTGGACTGTTGTTTTTTGGTGTCGCCTTTGTAATTTATAATATCCGAATGAATGACAAGCTCATTAATCAAAATGCAGAATTGCAGTCAAAAAATGACGAGATAAGCGCTGCGTTGATGCAGGGAAGGAATATCGAACGCAAAAGAATGGCAG
>QMOR01000163.1 GCA_003648285.1 Bacteroidota bacterium | reverse complement strand
GGTATAATTTGAGGAGGAGATTCTTTGTTGAATTTCCTTCATGTACTGCTGCGGATCCTTGGCGGTAAAAGTCAGTTGTGTTAAGACTACGAGCGCTTCCTGACTCACATTGCCATCGCTCAGAATAACTGCCACAGCGGCGAGCAAAAACAGATCGTGGTCCTCTTTGATTCGCTCATCAAACAGCTCAGGATTAACCTTGTAAACCAGGTCGTCTATCACCTGATTAAAATCCGATTTCATCTTCTCAAGCTCCTCTTCGCTCACCTCCTCACCCATGCGTTTAAAAATTTCACAATGCCGGGTGGCGTCAAGGACCTTTATACGCAAAGGCAAGATTGGATGGACGGTAAGATCAGCAGTTTTCACACTGTTGGCGAGCTCGTCGCATTGGTCTAACAAAACAAAAACCAGATCGATGCTGTCCAAAGCCTTGATTCCTGAATACGCCTTGATCAAAGTCGTACCAAGAATACGAGGCTTAAAATCACATGCGCGTAACGCAAAAAGGTCAGATGAAATTTCAGCACACAGGGACCACTTGATGAGGTTGAGCCTGAAGTCCATACTCACCCCCAGGTCAGACTGTTTTTGGAGCATGTGGCGCGCCGGAATTTCAAGGTGTCCCAACATCAGGTGACACAACTCATGTCCCAGGATAGCCACCTGCTCCTGAAAGCTGAAATCATTGAAAAAGTGCTGAGACACGAGCACGAGTAGTTCGTTTTTCTCAACTCCATCCTTAAAAAATACCCTGTTTGACGCAAGGCTGCGTGGCCATGCTGCCTGAAACTGGAATACATGAATCGGAATATCCAGCTCGTACTGCCGGTAAATGGTTTGCTTGATCGCCTCAACAACCGGATGCTTGTCGATGCGGAGAGCTGTGCTGAGCAGATGATAAAAATTTGCATGATCCTGGGCGATCAGGCCAGCGCATTCTGCATTGTTTTTCAGCAGTTCATCGTAAACCGGTTTGAGGCGCTGATAGTAGATGTCTTCGCGGAGATATTTGAGATCGTGATGTGTGACTATAGGCATGGGCGCTCAGGAGTTAGTGCTGCAAGTTAAGAACTTTCGTTTTCACTGGTGAGTGCCTGTCTGAGGGTGATTGGGTTATTTGCGCTGGGTAGAATAGAAATTGTATCTGAATGTCAGGTCAAATGCCAAGGCGTGCGCCAACACGTCATCAGAAACGAATTCTACCGGGACCGGACCACTCGTAGTCTCTGCGACGTCTGTAAAGACGAAATTGTCCTTGCCGCGAAGACTGCGCAATGAGTAACCGACCCCGATGACGAGTGTTTGTTTGTGAATGCGAATTTCGATACCGGATTTGACGTGTAAAACAGGAAAAAGGCGACTCTTGTACGAATCACCGACAGGAATCCCATTGCTGGGACTGTTAATGACAAACGTGCCATCTATGTTTAAGGTGCTGTTATCAACCCAATCGCTTTCAATAAGGTAGTCCAGACCGGCCCCAACTTTGATAAACCCCGAAGTGCGTTTTATGGGGAGGGCATTCGGTGCAAAAGTGTAGCCGATGAAGAGTTTAGGTGATATCCACTGTTGAAGTTCCTTTATATCCCAGGCAAAATGCCTTGATTCCAGGTCATAAGCAACGGTATTTGAGAATTTGTTTAGGGCATAATCCAGATGGAATGCGATATCCAGTGGGAAGCTATGCCATCGCTTCTGGATTCCCACTCCGATACCCGCATGCCAACCATCTGAATATTCAGGCGACTTTGTGAGCATCGCACCCTGTGGCATAGCGATCCCGTTGATGTTAAAGTATTGCGGCCCGCCAAAGGCATGTGCCTCTATTGCGAATGTATTAAACCTGTAATCACTTATGAGGCCGTGCAATTCAGGAGACTGACTCTGATCCACATCTTTGAGAAAGGGGTCGATGATCATAAGCCTGGTAGTGGCATCAGCAGCTACTTCATAATCTTGCATATACAGCCCAATCTCGGCCTTTAGTTTGAGAAAGCTTCTTTTTTCCTTGATTGACAAGTCGTCATACCCGGCACAGTTTTCCAACTCAGCAAGCGCACCAGTCAAATCACCCTTATCATATTTTTGTATAGCAACCGTAAGAGCGAATTCACAGCGATTGTCACTCTGGGCCATAAGTGCAATGCTCGTGCACGCAAACAGGACGATATATGTCAGTCTCGATACGCTCATTTGCAAATTTGATCCGTGTACGGTACTTCGTTACCTATATAGATACCCCATTCACGTTCATTAAAAGATCTCCCACTCAGCTTTTTGCAGATGTTATTTGCATAATAAGCGGGATCAATAGACCAGAACTTGATGATTCCATGCTTGGTGCCAGTAAAGACGAGATTTTCTTCAGAATTGATGGCGCAGGAAGTGACCCAGCCCCTGTGATCATCCAGCACAATGGGTCGATAATCGGTGCGTCGTTGAGACCAGGCGTCCAGATTCCAAATCGTGGCGGTTCCATCGCCAGATGCCACGACCATTTGATGTGCATTGTTTGCAAAATCAATATCAGTAATAAAACCCGTGTGTATATTAGAACTCAATATTGTTTCAATCAGAGGAGGTTGCGGAGGTGGCAATGCGCGTGTAGACACCGGTTCATCATTTGTGGCTTCGTGGGCAGTGAGTTCATCCCCGCTTGTAATACCGACGCGGACCACGCCATTTAAATATCCAAAGACGACAAAAACAACGTCACCGTAATCCTTGACTTCAAGTTTAATTAATCCCTCCCGACCGTTCCAATGCGCTGTGATGTCTTTATTAAAATTGACAAGAAATAGTTGACTGTCGTCTGTTCCATAAATTAAAATATTCAGGCGTTTGATATATGCTACCTGAGTAACATCGACAATATCCGGAAGCTCAATAAATGTGCCATGCACACTATTAAAATTGTACAATTTATTTGTACTTGCCAATACGATGTATTCATTCTCCTTATTAAATGGAATCACATTCAGGATTTTAACTCCGTGAGCAATGCGGTGCTCTGACGTGATATTGTTATTTAAATTGGTGTGAAGAATGAGTTCGCCACTTGTCATAATAAGTGACTTGTTTTCATTTAAAAGCAAATTGTGAGAAGGCTGCAGCAAATTTGTATTTATGGAATCAACATCGGGAAAATCAAAGTTGCGGTCAGCAAGCGACTTGGAAAAATGCATTGTTTTAAATCCATCGACACCATAACTCAGATACAGTGTATTGTTTAATGCACTGTATGACATGGCGTGGATCGGCTCGCTGCCTAGTCGGTCGGCATTATGTGAGCTTGAGCGATGCAAATATTTGTGGGCGTAGTACAAGGAGCTATAGAGCTTGGGGTGTACAGCATGATGATCATGACTAGTATGGCTTGCTGTTTCCAGCTCAAATGCCACTCGCGAGACCATCGCCCGCATTGTGTCTGACGAGGGACTGGCAGGAGTAGACAGAGACTTCTCGGCAAGAACGACAGAGAGCAAAGCACTTCTGAGTATTTCAGCGTTTTCCTGAGCATCCAGTGCAATAAGCTTGGCGGAATCTGCTGCGATGGACTGTTTTATTGCTACGAATTTGGCGCTGTCTGCCGTCCTGGTTTGCCGTATAGCTTCTGCCGTTGCTTTCTCAGCAGCATGTTTTTGAGCATCGGCATCTTTTTTAGCCACAATCGTCAAACCAAGCTGGTGCTCAGCCTCCCCCCGGGCTTCAATAGCGTCACTGCGTTCACTTTCGGCAGTATCCGCTCTGCTTTGAGCGATACGATAGAGAATTACAACTGAGTCCTTGGCTTCGGCCAGTTCAATATTTTGCTTCTCGATGGTATCTGATTTGACTGTGAGCTCATCGGCAAGCTTAATGGCTGTAAGCTCATTCTCACGGGCCACTTCGGCACTGTCTCTTGCATTGGCACTTTGTACCAGGGCTACCACACTCAAACCGGACAATGCAACAATAACACCGGTTATAAACAAAACCCTGATGAGACGCCTTCTCCGTCGATAGGCGATGCTGTCCAACACAAACCGGTGCATGTCAGTAGGAAGAATAAGACGAGAGAGGACGGGCTCGACCTGATTAATTTCCTGTTGCGACAAATACCTCTTGTTGTGCTGATAGGAGCGAAACTCGCGCGCAATCATCGATTCTACCTTACTCAGAGCAGTGACATCAGCTTCGATGGAGGCATGAATAAACTTCCCCAACGCATTGCTTTTAATGCGAATAAAATCATGGTCTGAAGAGAGAAAATTCCGGGCGATCAGCGCGTCAACTGCTCTTTCCAAATCTTTGTGGGGTACAGCGGTATGTCCCCAACCACCAAGGAGTTCTTCCCTGGTCATTGTGATGCAATCTCCCGAGTCTTTGAGTAGCCGCCTGCAGATGTTGTGTATCAGGCCCTTTGAGCTATTGTCAAGTGGAGCTTGTATTTCATTGAGCTCCGCGGTGATGCTGTTGATGATCGCAGACCGCGGTGTGTTGAGCTGGTCAATAATATGTTGGTTAATATTATTCACCTGTCGGTCGTTGATTGTTGTGTAATGCGCTTCAAATACATCTGGAGATAAACCGGTTCAATTGAACCATCGGACGACTTGAGTTTATCAATAAAAGAATTGAATAATTGCGGGGTATCAAATGCGAGATCGTAGTATTTATTTACACCTTGCAATACTTCCCTCCCCTGTTTTTCTGAAAAACGGTTAATCCTCCTGCGTTTTGCCATGAGGTCCGGGATGTGTGATTCCAGATCGATCAGACTGGCAAAATAATCTTCACGGATACACCATACGAATTGTACCTCGGAAAGACCTGTGTATAAGTTGGAGAGAAAATTAAATACGGGCTTGAGTTCTTTGTAGTCGAGATTAATAAATAACTCCTCCATTTGATCCCAGACAACAACGCAGTCCTTCAACTCCTTCACATCATTGTATAATGAAGAGCCTGTATAGTCATCCTCGTCGAGATATGGTTTGATTTGCTCCTCTACCAGCCATCGGGAGAATTTGATATAATGCACCGTTTTGTATTGGGAAATACGCGGAATGAGGCCAGCCAGGAGCAAGGACGTTTTTCCAACTCCCAGTTTGCCGTACACAATCGTGATGCGCGATAACTGGTCGTTCATGACAAAATTAAACAAGCCCGTAGTCTCCCACGTACGGCCAAAAAACGTATTGGAATGCGCCTGACTGTATGGGCTGAAACCGACGACAGGATCAGCAGAATACTCCTTGCCAACCGGTAGATCCGGGATTGCAAACTCCAGCACGTGCCGGTTTGAAATGTATAACGCGATGCTGTCATGCAAGAGCTCAAAAAGATCGTTTTCAAGCGGACGAAGCACGCGACGACTTACAAAAAATTCAAAACAGAGGTTCAGCTTTTCGGTAGAAACGGCCAGTTTCTGATTGACATCTTCCTTGCGCAAAGGGATTTTTGTGCCCTGACGGGTTGTGAAGACGCGCAAAAAATTTACCGGTAGTGCCTTGTCGTGATATGCGAGCGTAAATTCATTGATTTGCTTGTCAACAAATTCTTTCAGAATATCGGTAATACTGCCAGCCTCGGCAATGAGCCCACTCGTAAATGTGCGACTGCCGTCCTGGTTGACTTCGGAAAGCCGAAAGAGCTTGTCCAGAAAAACCTGGAGATATGTGAGCTCGACTCGACCCTTCTCCTGGGTGATCGTATTGATGATCAACTCATCTACATCCCGTTCAAGTTTAATCGGTGGATCGGCGACCCCACAAGACCCGTTTATCACTTCGCGCGCATTGTTCCGTCCCATCAGCTCTATCCGCAGCCGATTGTCCATGACCGTGGGAAGGACACGCTCGAACTCGTATAATTGAGCGAGGTATTCCTCACGCATCACCAGAATGACCTTAACCGGGACCTTTTTGTCCAGAATTGAGGCGATATCGCGCACAAAACGCATTTGCTCCAGCGGATCCCCAAGGATAAAGAGCTCTTCAAACTGATCGAATATGCAGTACACCGGCTTGAAATGATCGAGGTAGAGAGATTCAATTTTTTCATATGGCGTGCTGTCCGCGTCTATGGGGGTTCTTGCACAGTCTGTTATTGCTTTTTCAAATGCGTCATTGAAATCCATTCCCCTGCGAATAAATAACGGCACCCAATCCCGATCGGAAAACCTGCCGGATAAACCACATTGTACAAGACTCGTTTTGCCAGTACCTGATTTACCGTAAACCAATAATAAGCTGGACTTGAAAACACGACGATATAAATCATTGACCTCCTGAGACCGGCCAAAGAAAAGGTGATAATCCTCCCTGGTGTACGGATCAAGAAACTTGAATGGGTAATCCTTGTTTTGCAATTTGGTCATATCAACTTCTGAAAATTGTGGTTAGAAATTGACCAAACATAGAATTCAATTCTCCTTCAATACGCACGTCTATTTGTGTGATGCGCTTGGGATCCTCCAGAAAATTATAATGCAGTTTTTTAGTTTGAAAATCATAGTGAGAGAACATAAAAAGGCGGGCTTTATCACGTCTCTCCAACAATGCATTTTCATCAATCAGAAAAGGGGACAGGTTCAGGTTCTCATCTATCTTATTTTTTGAACGCAGAAGAACGACAGATTGAATGTCAGCAAAACCGGTAAAGGCCCTGGTATCTTCAGACAGGCCCGCTGTGACGCTGTCGAGATTGACCCGCACGATACGGTATTCAGGTGGCAAGTGTCTGCGTTTGATCAGGTCTATATCCTTGATCGCGACAAACTGATACTTACACGTGAAGCTCATGTAAACAAATAAATCCCCCAGGTGTGTTTCAGCCTTTTTATTTAATTCAGTAAGATTTTGAGGAGAAATATCTGCGGGATCAGACAGTCGCTCCCAGAGGTCAGCTATTCCCCTATGTGCCTTTTTAAATGTATCGTCGGTATTGAATTGTTCGGCAAGCAATGTGAGTTCATCAACAAAAAGGGGCCTGTTATTAATATCAAGGAATTCGCGTATGCCACGGATGACATTGATAAAATTGTCAAAGCCCTGATCAGAACCGCTTTTAGATAATGTCTTCGTCAGGTTCTCTTTGAGCTCATCATCCAGAATTTCATTTTCGTTTTCATGCATAAAGTCCCAGAGCTGTGCGTAGAGAATAAATGTCATGAGCTGAATAAGCGTGCGATATACATCTACAAATGCCTGGAGTCTTTCGCGTGTGATACCCGTCGGTC
>QMOR01000162.1 GCA_003648285.1 Bacteroidota bacterium | reverse complement strand
AATGTGTTTACGCCTCGGTCATTGAGTTCGGTGACGTGTGCATTTTGCATGCCTGCCACATAGCTCAAATGATCATCGTCACGGCGGCGTTGATCACAGTGCATCCACCAACGACAGACATTGCAATGCGCTACTGGAATGGGATATGTCTGTGTGCTATTAGATTCACCAACAGTAGTTGGCCCATGATTGCCTTCGATCGCAGCAATCAATCGCCCTTTGATAAATCGGTAGTAGGCGTCATAATTTTGATACAGAAACTCCTCCGGCTGTGCTTCACCTCCCGGCTTGATCACATACATCTTCTTGGGCTTCACCCCTTGGACCTCCGTGAGTAAATCAGAATACACACAAAGCTGTAGCACGGTCCCCGCCTTGGTGTATTGAGAAAGTTTGGAATCACCGACTTCGTAAGACCAATCACCAAAGTCACTGGATTTGTCACATTTGAGTAGTACATCTGCATATCCCCTCCACTTTCCATTGTCAAATACCGCTTGAACGATGACATCCGCACCTTGCTTCATGGCTGCCAGGGTTTTCTCAAGCCCATTTTCCCCTTCGATATCTCGCAGATCAATGACATTCTTGCCTTGATCCCGCAGATACTGTACGAATCGCTCTTCGTGCTCGAGCCCCAGCTCGCGTACTGTATCTGCATATGGATCTACAAACGACGGTGGTTTGAGCTCTCCATTCGCTCTGCGTTTATCCAATTGCGAGAGATGCTGACAACTGATAAAGTTTGATAAATCAGTCGCTGAGAATGTGATGGTTTGATCTGGATTGAGTCTCATGGGTGTTCTGTCATTTGGTTTATGCTAATATACGATACGGGGTGCAGTGGTCATGCATTGGCGGAGCATTGGTTCAATGATTCGCTACCCGGTCAATAGTCTGTGGCCTAGATTTTGGAAATCTAAACCTGGACCCCAGAGGGTAGTAAGAGTCCGCAGCTATCAATGAGAATGTCAAGCAATAAATTATCGAATACCGAGAATTGCCCATATTTCTGAGGGTGTGGCACACCTTAAGGTGTGCCACACCCTCAGAAATACCTCAAAATCACCTCAAAAATCACGTCGATCAACCTCGATACGATCCCAATTTGAAGCCCACAGAGTTATCAATTGTCAACTGTCAATTCCCAATTAAACTCTGGCATGATGATTGATACATTACAAGTATTCCTAATGTATTAAATCTTGTGAATGAAGAATTTATTCCTCCTTGTCGCCGTGCTCCTTACTATACTGACACCTAGGGACATGCTGGCAAACAGCATCCTCGAGTCCTTTACAATCACTACGCACAACGTCGTCGTCAGGGAATTCACAGAATCTTCAATCCAGCTGAAATCTGATAACAACTCGTACTTCATCAAGCTCGAGCCAAACAAGAGCGGCAGAGTGGTATTTGGCCTGACGGGCATTGGCTATAGTTCTACGGCAAAAATATCGAACCTGTGGTTTGGTGTGAGAATAACCGGGTACTATCAGGGCGAGACCATCCAGCCCATCATCAGCCTCGATGACCTCAATAGAGAGATCATCATCGAACAAAACACCGTCAAGTTTCAATGGATAAGCGGATCGCTACCAGTGGTCTTCGATCAGCGTGTGGACTCCGTCAACCTGCAATTCTTTAATTCATATGGCCTGGATGTAAGTCAGTATCTCGGCATACAGGACCTGAGAGTCCTTCCGCTGATTGAGGTGTCAGAAAATCCGCAATTGATATCGTGTGAGTACAATAATATTATGATCGGTATCGACGGATCGTCTTCAATAGACAAGCGTGAACGGGCGATGATCAGCAATCAATTATTGAGTTTCGTAAAGAAATCTGACCTCCAAAAGGACTCTAGCACGCTGTGCATCATGGAGTTTGGCACAAATATATTGGCAGTGGATGAATCTGCCGAGAGGGACGCACAAATCAAGACAGTCAAGCGATATAAGAAGCGAAGAAATCACAGGTCAAAAGAGACGAGTTGGACAAATTGGTCAGCGGCTTTTGACGAGGCGATCCTGCGACAACCCGACATTTTTATTTTTATTACAGACGGCTGGAGCAACTGGGATGGCCAGGAGCCAAAATCATTCAGTGCGCAGTACGAGCATTTAATTGAACAGTGCAACACGCTCAAGGCATGTGGTACGCGACTGGTATTTGTGACATCCGGCATGGACAATCACTCTTCTTCGCGATCAAATTTATTTCCTTTTCTGAATGGAAATCTCACAATGGCGGTGCACGAAGGACTGTTGTATGGCGATGCCAGCCTCAATGACGTCGATCTAATCGCGATGCAGGAATTTTCGACATTGCGTCAATTCAAATTAACGTCTATTCTCGAGTGTCCGGAAGAAATTGCGGCTGTAGATGGAAGGTAAATGATGTGCGTTGTCCATCATCTTGGGGTAAGCGTGTAGCAAATAAAACTCGTACTTGGTCAAATCATCAACGCTTCATGTTAAGCACATCTCAGCCTAAGAGGCATGACGCAGCTTCTCTTCAGCAAGCTCATATGCCGAAGCCAGTGGCGTCTGACCGATCTCTCGTGCACGCTCCAAAACCTGCGTAGTAGTATCGTAGATGTTTTCGACCGTAGCGAGAATTCCGCTTTCGCTTCTTCCGTGATAGTGGCCCTCCCCATGGACAATACCGCCGGCGCTTGCGATGAAATCGGGTATGAACAAGATGTCCCTACGCATCAGCTTGCCTGCACAACCCATATCTGCGAGTTGATTGTTGGCTCCACCGCAAATGATTTTGGCTTGGATACGTCCAATGGTCTCTTCATGCAATACCGCACCCATCGCACAAGGTGCCAGAATATCCACGTCCTGAAAGAGTATCTCGCTGACCGGAACAGCCTTGATTCCTGCATCGCGTGCACGTTCGGCAGCTTCCGGATGTGGGTCTGCCACCACAACCTTTGCCCCTGCTTCTTTCAAATGATTGATGAGGTATGTACCGACACCACCATATCCTTGCACCGCTACTCTGACACCTTGAAGTGTGTCCCGATTGGTATGGAATTGCCATGCTGCACGCATAGACTGATATACGCCATATCCTGTCAGTGGGGAAGTACTACCTCCCTGCCCTTTTGCCCCCATCGTGTATCGCGTCCCACCGCGCACAAGGAACATATCATCTTCATTTGTGCCTACATCACACGCCGTGACATAGCGCCCATTCAAACTTTCGACGCACCTGGCAAACGCAGCTAGCTTTTTGGGTGATTTATCGCAGTCCGGATTCCCAATAACGACGGCCTTACCACCGCCCATAGGCAGACCCGCCATGATATTTTTGTATGTCATGGCACGACTCAGCAATAGCACATCATTCAGCGCATCCTGTGTTGTAGCGTACGGAAAAAAACGACATCCTCCGCCAGTTGTACCCGATACCACCCGATGGATAGCTATAATGCATTGCAGTCCCGTCTCTTTGTCATGGAAATAATGGACGTCCTCGTGATCAAAATATTTGTGTTGGAACATGGCAATTTGTTTTAGTGTGAATGTATGGGTTAATCATAAAACTGATATCGCTTTATTGATTTCCAGGGTAAAATGTACGTGGCTACTAGTAGTCAGCCTGGAGGTCTAACGGCTAATTGAAGGAAGAAGTGGAAGTTGACAGAGGTCCGACGAATGGGAAGCCTTCGTTGCTTTGTACTTGAACAGGATGTCTCCATATTTCGAATCGGCACGATGTGGTCCACTTTAGTTAGACGAGATACAAACAGCACTACATGAACTTGCACATTGGACAGGTCATGAATCGAGGATGAATCGCGATATTCTCAACATGTTTGGTACTCCAGAGTATGCAAAGAAGAATTAGTGGCTGAGTTGTGCTCATCATTCCTGTGTGCAGAACTAGGCTTCACCAAGGTCATCACCAATAATGCTGCATATATCCAGAATTGGATATGTGTATTGAAAAATGATCATCGGTACAAATTTAAAGCTGTTCGAGATGCTGAGAAAGCAGCAGTTTTCATTCATTCAACTAAGCCAGAATATCAGGAGTAGCCCATTGTGGCTGCTTCTTTTTCTTTTCCCAGCTAGACGCAAATTTCCCATTGAGCCGCATATAAATCGCATATAACTAATCAAATGCCTAACTTAGTGTATAATTAATTTCTCCGTCTGTAGAATTCCCCCTTTCTGATCATTTATCTGGAGAATGTATGTGCCACTTGGTATGTTGTTTAATGGCAGCGAGTACTGATATCCGAAATTAATATCAAAGCTAGATGTATGCAATACGTGTCCAGTTATTGTGACTAATCGGATGACGACATCACGAGCTTTGTCGTCAATGCATTGCATATATAGATAGTCAACAGCGGGGTTTGGAAATACTTTAAACACCCGGTCGAAGTTGTGAGGATCTATTTTTTGTAATGATGTGATCTCATGGCAGCCCGGCACTAAACACCCTTCTGAATCAACCCTTAACACATATGGCCGTATCTGAGACGTACCTGTATCACGCGCATATCCTGCCATAAGATAAGTCCCCTCGTCGTAAGCTTCTATGTCATAAAGAGTGATATTTCCTATGTAAGAAGAATCCCAGCTCAAGGGTCTGTAGTGATTAACCCATAAGCTGTCTCCGTTATTATTTACCTTATACAAGAAAGCGGAAGTGGGAAATTCATGCCAGCCAATGGTATTGGATTGAAACCCTAACCCTAAGTAACCAGATGAATCTTCACATTTTGTCAATGACAGCATCAACACAACAACACGAGCAAGGTCATCGTCATCAATGTTAAACAACTTGCGCTGCCAAACGATACTATCAAACTCAGGACTGATTCTTAACATGTAAGGGATCGGGTTTATGCATTGAGGATTTCCACACGAAACATAGTCTGAAGCTGATAGGATGAAATCTCCGGAGCTTTCCCTATGAACAAGGTATGCGTCTGCGAGTCCGATAAGCAGATTTAGTGGTGTCTCAAGTACCTTGAATTGTGCGTCCGAACCATCTGTATTGAGTGATAGGTAGAATAGAAATTCAGGCGGGACAGAACCACTAAATTCGTTTTCTCGCATCCACCCCATAATCTCGTATCGGCCTTCCGCGGTTTTGTTCACATAGTTGGGAACTAAAGAAAATCCGTCTTTCCGGTATGTTACACGATTACTCTCATTAAATAATGAGTCTGTTTCGACTATGAGCAAATCTTGCGCGTGCTGGTAATGAGCTACAGCGGCTATATGAATGTAACCTCCAGATGCCAAATAGTGAGTAAAGGCAAGTCGCGTATCTAATACACCTGTGTCAGCTGAGCTCACTCCAATCGATTGTACAAAACTATTCGTTGTAAAGTCATACGCAACGAAATAGTCTTGCCGAGAGAACTCGTCAGGAAACTGAATCACTCTTGTGTAAACCTGTTTACTCGGGCCAACTTTCGCATTATACGCTCTGAATAAGTACGGTCTGATCGAGTCAGAGTTGATAAATTTATTCGATAGGAGTTGCTCTCCCTGACTGCCCATTTCTGCGGCTAATGATATGATACCTACTTGATTACTTCCTGGAATTGTATCCAATATCTCGCTCAATAAGAAGTAGCTGTCCTCCTTTGGGATGCAAACAAATATTCTGCCTGCATCATTGACCGCTTCCCACTCTGGAAATAACTCATACGTATTTTGTGACTGCAAAAGACCATATTGCAAATAGAATGCAGCACAGATTAAAAAGTATTTCATCATTTTTGCCATTAGTGATACCTAGCAATACTCAATGTAAGGACTCTGCGTTACACAAACAAGCTAGTAACCCTATTCAAGAACAATCATCTTTGTCCCCAGTGCTTTATACTCTGTATTTATGCGAATGAAATATATGCCACGTGGTAAGTTATTCATACACACCTTTAGTTCATTAATCGATCCACCAGTGTCCTTCATTAAACGCCCACTTACGTCAAACACCTGTACTTCTACAGCTTCTTGATTGCCAAGAATTTTGGATCGAATAAAAAAGCAATCTTTAGTCGGGTTCGGCGCCAAAACAAAATCAGTCTCTTGAGTATTTGACTCTTGGATTTGATCGTCATGAGTTACAAGGTTATGGGAAGAGCTCTGTGTTGGACCAGGCCAGTTAAGTCGAATACCATAGTGCATATTCACATAGCTTCGAAACATATTGGTATAATCCCCGTATGTTGAACTCAATAACGTTATGAGGCTGTCAAGTTCACCCTGCGAAAGCTCTCTAAGACTAATGCTTTTTGTATTCAGTGTTTCCATATATGCAACAATACTTGAAGCCGAACTAGCATCTGCTGATGTATCGCTTGCCAACAACCAGGATAATGAATCAAGCATATCTTGATGCCACAGTCCATTATAAGTCGATATAGTAGGCACAATGGGATTAGCCCGATTAATCCATAATGTCCGCACTGATTCAGGCTCAATTTCTGATAGAAAAGAAATAGCAATTCCAACATTCGCACTAGCTTGAACAAACTTGTTGTCCAATTCTTCTTTCAGCTCATCATACTTACTTGGCGATACAAATCCAAGTGAATCATTAATTTCAACTATCCTGACCGATAACGTTTTCCAGATGAAGTTGAGTGAATCTAAATCTTCATTTGGATCTTGGAATGCGGTATTCCCTTTTAACTCTCCAGCCGGGCACAAGTCATAATCACATAGAGGTAGGCTAGCAATACCTGTAAAGCCGCCGCTAATTTGACCACTGTAATCGAACGCATGATTAGGTCTGTCGAACTCGTAATTAGTGATTTTAGCGGTTCCGGACAACATCCACTCGTCCTCATCGGAGTTCTTATTGCCAGAAGGCGCATCGAGCAATCCCCAACTACTTGGCACAGTCGCGTGATCTTCTATGAGTACAACCAGGTCTTCCGGATCGGTCCAGGTATTGCAAGTAACGTACGTCAGAGAGTTGTCATCCAGGATTTGTAGCAGCGAGTTGTCAAAGCAATTCTCTTGGAAATTTTGCGCTTCAACTGTTGAATCACAGGTTATTATACCATCTACGAATTTATTGCCACGCCAACTTCCGTATGAAGTCCCTTCAATGTTAATTTTTCCCTCGATATATGACTCAGCAACTTGGGCCAGACTGCTTCTCAAGAATATTGCCTGCTCGCATTCAGTAATATTGGCTTTGTAAATCTGTAATCCACCAGGATTGCAGGAGTTGTATATGTCCATCTCCTTATCGATACCAGTATTGAAAGTGCTAACCGTTGCCCCATT